>JBAUNL010000001.1:0-2012 GCA_049579205.1 Rhodomicrobium sp.
CTTCGATATATTCGCGCCGTATTGCGATCCGCTTTACGCTTAAAAAAAGGCTGAACCAAGCGTAGAGAACAATCATGACGAGGACGATGGCGACGAGCTGCCAGCCGAAGTAAAAGCCAAAAAGCAACGACACGAAAACAACCTCAAGCGCCGTCGGAATCAGGTTGAAAATGCCCATGCGGAGGATGAGGTCGATGCCCACCTTGCCGCGTTCCAGCACCCGCGAGAGGCCGCCTGTCTTCCGCTCGAGATGGAAGCGAAGGGAAAGATCGTGAACATGACGGAAGGTATCGGTGGAAAGCACCCGGGTCGCGTGTTGTCCGATATTAGTGAAAAGAACGTCGCGAAGCTGGATGAAGCCGATCATCGAAATCCGTGCGATACCGTAAGCGATAATCAGCGTGAAGGGGATCGCAGCCGTTCGCAGCGTCTGACCGGCTGCACCTTGATGTGAGATCGACGTAAGCCCGTCCACCGCAGCTTTGTAGGCCAGCGGCATGGCGATGGTTACAACTTTCGCGGCCACCAGTGCAAAGGCGGCCAGCACCAGTCTAAGGCGAAGATCAGGCCGATCCTTAGGCCACACGAAGGGCAGCAAATGCTTCAGGATTGCCTCGTGACGCGGGTGAGCCGGCTCTTCCGGCGCAAATTCACGGCGAACGGCGAGATGTCGCAATAAGTCCCTCTTTTCGGCTGGGCTTTGACGTTGCAGTGGAAGGCAGGTGCTGGTAGGAGGAGTGCACGCTCTCTATATAAGCGCTCCCTGAACTATAGCGAGAGTTCCATTCTTCTCAAGCAGCGCGCAAGCTTGCTGGACCACTTCTTCAGCTGCGCCGAATAAAATATGAAGCCATCTATGAAATCGAAAAAAATGAAACGCCTCTGTGTCTATTGCGGATCCGGCACCGGGCACGACCCGCGCTACAAGGCCGCCGCTGCGACGCTTGGCAGGTCGATGGCGGAGGCGGGCGTCGGGCTTGTTTACGGCGGCGGAGGTAATGGTCTCATGGGCACGGTCGCGGGCACCGTACGCGATCTTGGCGGCCATGTTACCGGGATCATTCCCGCGTCCCTTCTCGAAATCGAGAATGCGCTTGAGAACCTCAATGAACGCTACGTCACAAACGGGTTTCACGAGCGCAAGATGCTGATGTTCAACCTCTCGGATGGATTCGTCGCCCTTCCCGGGGGGGTTGGTACCCTGGAAGAACTCGTGGAGCAGCTGACTTGGTCGCAGCTTGGCCATCACGACAAGCCGGTTTATATCGTGAACACGGCCGGCTATTGGGATCTGCTGTTGCAGATGTTCGATAGGATGCGCGATCAGCAGTTTATCCGGCCCGGTCTTGAAGTCCCGTATATCGTCGTGGACAATGTCGAAAATGTCGTTCCGGACTTCTTGAGCAGGCGCCCCGCACGGCGCGCCGCAGCGACCGGGCTCATCGGCGCCTAAAGCGTTATGGCTTTTGAAAGTTCCAGCTCCCGCTTGAAGATACGAAACAAGATCCCGGTATAGCTAGAATCTAAACAATCTTACTCAGCTTCAAGTTGTACCTTGCTGCTAAGCTTCTTCCTCTTTGTGGTGGAACGGAGCTGAGGTTGCCGGGCACGCTTCCCTTCTTTTGTCCCCAGCAAATCGCGCGGATGCGGCTGGCGGCTACACTTGCGGCCATTACTGGGCTTGCCATTGCTATTCGGGCGCCGTTCAACGCGAATGTAGGCGTGGACGAGGCGTTCATACTTGCCAAACAAAATTCAACAAGCGCAGTATATTATTGCATCAATCTTATGAGCTGTAGCCCCAGAAGTACCCCCAAAATGAAGAAGTGATACCGTATCCGGTTGATTAGTTCGCCTCGTTTGGCTTTGGCCACCAATGGAAGAGCGCGCTAGCCCGGATCGCATCGCGCTGCTCGATCAGGGCGACGCAGCGCTGGCTGACAACCCTTTCGAGATCCTCGATCGTCTCGAAATAGGTATTGACCAGCGGTTCATCGACGAACTCCCAAAGG
>JBAUNL010000002.1:0-16427 GCA_049579205.1 Rhodomicrobium sp.
ATGCGCGCCCCGTTCGCTCCGCCACGCTTGTCTGAGCCGCGGAATGTCGATGCGGATGCCCAAGCGGTCGAAACGAGCTCCGGCACCGATAGGCCGGACGCGAGAATCTTGGCCTTCATGGCCGTAATGTCCTGCTCCCCGATCAGCGGATGGTTCACAGCAGGGATCGGGTCTTGCCAAACGAGCGTTTCCTTCGGAACGAGTGGGCCGCGATAGCGCACGATCGGACCCATGTCGCGGTGCGTCAGCTTGAACCATGCTCGGGCAAACGCATCCGCGAACTGATCAGGATGCTCATAGAAGCGTCTTGAGATCTTCTCATAGATCGGGTCAAGCCGCAGCGAGAGGTCGGTGGTCAGCATAGTTGGCACATGCTTCTTCGACTTGTCGTGGGCATCCGGGATCGTGGCAGTGCCGCTTTTCGCCTTCCATTGATAGGCACCGGCCGGGCTCTTCGTCAGCTCCCATTCGTTATTGAAAAGATTGTCGAAGAAGTGGTTGCTCCACTTCGTGGGCGTCTGCGTCCAGGTGACTTCAGGCCCGCCCGTGATCGCGTCGGCCCCGAAGCCCGTGCCATGTTTGCTTTTCCAGCCGAGGCCCTGATCTTCGATGGCCGCGCCTTCGGGCTCTGGACCGATGAGCGAAGGATCGCCCGCGCCGTGGGTTTTGCCGAAGGTATGGCCGCCGGCAATCAACGCGACGGTCTCCTCATCATTCATCGCCATGCGATAAAACGTTTCGCGAATATCCTTGGCCGCCGCGACCGGATCCGGCTTGCCGTTTGGTCCTTCCGGATTGACGTAGATCAGACCCATCTGCACCGCACCAAGCGGCTCGGCCAGCTGGCGCTCGCCGCTATAGCGTTCATCGCCCAGCCACGTGCCCTCGGGACCCCAATAGAGTTCTTCTGGCTCCCACACATCCACGCGCCCGCCCCCGAAGCCGAAGGTCTTGAAGCCCATCGACTCCAGCGCGACGTTGCCGGCAAGAATCATAAGGTCGGCCCAGGAGATTTTCTGGCCGTATTTCTGCTTGATCGGCCAGAGCAGCCTGCGCGCCTTGTCAAGATTGGCGTTGTCGGGCCAGCTGTTGAGCGGCGCAAAGCGCTGTTGTCCAGCGCCGGCGCCGCCGCGGCCATCGGTGATGCGGTAGGTGCCCGCGCTGTGCCATGCCATGCGGATCATCAGCCCCCCGTAGTGGCCAAAGTCCGCCGGCCACCAATCCTGCGAGTCCGTCATCAATGCATGAAGGTCCTTGATCACGGCATCCAGATCGAGGCTCTCAAATTCCTTGGCGTAGTCGAACGCCTCGCCCATCGGGTTGGACAGGGTGGAGTGTTGGTGGAGAACCTGGAGGTTCAGCTGGTTCGGCCACCAGTCCCGGTTCGTGTGTACGCGGGTCGCGGCTGTTACCGGGCATTTGGTCCTATCAGCCATATTTGCCTCCTGTCATCGTCTGCATTGCATTCTAGCTTGTTCCGTCGCCCAACATTCTACGCGACATATCGCATCAGGTAAAATAACTTTAATACCGGCGTCGATAAGATATTCTGATGTCAATACCTTAAGGCCGTCCCGCCGATTTCGAACGCGCGGCTGAAGCGGAATTAGCGGTCTAGGCCTGTCAAAAGCGAGGCACGGAACCAATGGCTTATACAGCCACCTTCGGAGCGGGTAAAAGTTGACCTCGGAGTTTCCCAGCCAGCGTCAGAAAAACCGGATCACAATCCAAAGACACGGCAGAAGCCGGGTTTCTCGCCGAGCAACGTAAATCACGCCACCCTATTCTTTCACCGCACCCGTCATCGCGGAAACGTAATGCTCGACGAAGAATGCATACAGAATGACGAGCGGCAGCGAGCCGGCGAGCGCACCGGCCATGAGCGATCCCCAACGGTAGATGTCGCCATCAACGAACTCGTTCACGATTGCCACGGGCACCGTCTTGTTCGGGGTCGATGACAAGAGCGTCAGCGCGTAGATGAACTCGTTCCAGCAGAGGGTGAACGAGAATATGAACGCGGAAATCAAGCCGGGCACCGCCAGGGGCAAAACAATTCGTGTGAGAATTTGAAACCGGCTTGCTCCGTCGATAAGAGCGCACTCTTCCAGTTCGAAGGGGATCGTTTTGAAATAGCCCATCAGCAGCCAAGTAGAAAAAGGGATCAAGATTGTGGGGTAAACAAGAATGAGGGCAACGGGGCTATCGAACAACCCGTACTGGTAAATGACCGTAGCCAGCGGGATGAAGAGGATCGATGGCGGTACGAGATATGCGAGGAAAATGAGAAGCCCAACGGCTTGCGCGCCCTTGAAGCGAAGCCGCACAATCGCATAGGCGGAGAGCACACTAGCAACCATGGAAAGAACCGTCGCTCCAGTGGCGACATACATCGTGTTCCAAAGCCAGCGCGGATAATTCGTTTCGAAAAGCAGCTTCGTGAAATGCTTCAAGGTGGGAGCCGTCGTCCAGAACGGGCTTACTTTGTCCATTTCGATGAGCTGCTCGTCGGGCTTGATGGCCGTCAGCGCCATCCAATAGAAGGGAAACAAAAGGACGAATAGTATAAGCCCCAGCGGCAGATACACAGTCACAAGGCGCCGCGGCACCGTCTCAAGATAACGCATGCCCTCGCTGCCTTCCGCAGCTTTTGCGGACATCGGGTGCGCGATCTCAGCCATTGCCTTCTCCCTGCTGCCATTTACGGCGTTGCAGGCCAAACCAGGAGATGATGATTGCCGCAAGCAGGAACGGGATCATTGCCGTTGAAATTGCCGCTCCTTCTCCGAGCTGGCCGCCGAGGATGGCACGCTGGTAGGAGAGCGTCGCCATGAGATGCGTTGCGTTGACTGGGCCGCCGCGCGTCATGGCCCAGATCAACTGAAAATCCGTGAAGGTGAAGAGCACCGAAAATGTCATCACCACGGCTATTATCGGGGTCAAGAGCGGATAGGTGATGTAACGAAAGCGCTGCCAGGATGTGGCCCCATCAATGGTCGCCGCCTCATAGAGTGAGGGAGCGACGGTCTGCAAGCCGGCTAGCAGCGTGATCGCTACGAAGGGCACTCCCCGCCAGATATTCGCGAATATCACGCTAGCTCTGGCGTTGTCGGGGTCGCCGAGGAAATTGATGTTTTCCGAGATCAGCCCGAGATGGCGAAGCGACCAGGAAATGATCGAGAACTGGCTATCGTAGATCCACCAGAAGGCGATGGCCGAAAGGACCGTGGGCACGATGAAGGGGATTAGCACGATGGCGCGGATCATCGCCTTGAATGGCAGCCGCTCGTTCAAAAGCAGCGCCAGATAAAGGCCAACGCCGAACTTGATCACGCTTGCAACGACCGTATAAAGCAGGGTGTTAAATACGGCCAGCCAGAAGACCTTGTCACCCCAAAGCCATTCATAGTTTTCGAGCCCGATGAATGCGCCCGGCCGTCCGATTCTCGCATCCGTGAAAGAGAGCCAGACACCAAGACCCAGCGGGTAAGCCAGAAAAAGAATGAGAAACGCTGCAGTCGGCAGCATGAACCATAGGCCGAGCCAGGTCCGGTTGGCTAGGAGCCGTGACCATGCTGTAAAGGGCTTTGTGGCTGGCAGAGCCCTTATTGCCTGTAACTCCGCTTGGGCCATGCTGTCTCTATCCCTTCATTTCAATGTTACATTGTCTCCTGGCTTCGAGGCTCGCTCAATAAGCCTCTCTTCCTATGCGATCGAAAGCAGGCCTGCTTCGTCCCCCGATGGCGAGGCAAGCCCTGCTGTATCAAGCGCGATAAATCCTCCTTGCCGCCCGCTCCGCTAGCGCAATGGATCCCTTGACGTCCTCGCGGCCCGTGCAGTAGTTCGCGAACATGTCAACGACGATGAAGTCGGCGACGGCCGTGGCGGCTTTCTCTCCCAGCGAGCCTTGCCCGGCTGGAGTGAGAGTGCGCTTGGCCACATCCCGATAAGGCGTCGTCTTCGGATCCGCCGTCCAAACCGGATTGGCGTCATAGGCGCTAAGGAACGGCGTGAGATAGCCTTGAGCGGCCTCGAGCCAAGGGTTGAAGTTAGGCGCTTCCTGCATGAAGGCAGCAAATGCCTTGCAGGCTTGCGGGTATTTGGTGAAGGCGAAGGTTAAAATCGGGAATCCGAGATGCAGCTCGGTTGGCTTGCCGGCAGGCCCGATTGGCATGTAGGCGTGGTTCATGTCGGCCGCGATCTCCGGCTTCTCGCGTTTTGAGGTGATGTAGATCGAAATGCCGTTATTGGTGCAGTGGAGCTCGTCGGCCAGAAATGCTTTGTTGTTGGAGGAATCGTTCCAGGAAGCCGTTCCCGGAATGAAGGTCTCGTAAAGCTGCTTGACGTATTCCAGCGCCTTGGCCGTTTCCGGCGAGTTGATGACGACCTTATCATTTTTGTCGACAAGGTTGCCGCCGTGGCTCCACAGCGCCCAGTGCAGCCATGTGTTGGCGTCGCCGGAAGCGTGACCGATTGCCATCCCAGCGGGCGTATTGTTCTTCTTCAGAGCCTTGCAGAGTTCCAGGAAGGCGCCCGTATCTTTCGGAAACTCCTTGAAGCCCGCCTTCTCCATGGAGGAAATGCGATAGTTCATCAGCTCGCCGGCTAGCGCCACGGGCACGCAAATCCATTTGCCGCCGGATTTCCCGTAGGCCTCGCCCGCCGGGACCCACCCGCCATATTTGCCGCCCAGATAGTTGGCGACGTCGCTCATGTCGAGGCATTTCTCGGGAAAGAGATGCGGCAGGAAATAGAGGCCCCAGACCATGTCGAGACCTTGGCCCGTATTGGCCGCCACTGAAGCTTTTGGCAGAATATCCTCGTAAGACTCGTTCGAGACCTCGATTTCGGTGCCGGTCGCCTTCCCGAAAGCACTGACCATCGCCACGAAGGCCTTATCCTCAGCCTCCACGAAACGTTTCCAGCGCAAAAGTTTGAGTTTGGCGCCGGACTCTGGCTTCCATGGGGAAGTCTGAGCCCATGCACTCGCCATGTTGAACAACTCTTCCGCGGATAGCAAAGCGGCTGCTGCTGCTACCGAGCCCTTCAAAAGCGATCTTCTGTCCACCATAATGCCCGTCATTGTTGTATCCTCCTCATAGATATTATATTATTTGGTCCGGGTGTCCGTTCATCTCTCTTTTGGCCGGGGCATGCCCTGCTTTTACGAGCGATAGACCCGCTTCGCCGCCCGCTCCGCGAGGGCAATTGTTCCCTTTATGTCCTCGCGGCCTGTGCAATAATTCGCGAACATATCGACCACGATGAAGTCGCCAATGGCGGTGGCGGCCTTCTCCCCAAGCGTCCCCTGCCCTGCTGGCGTCAACGTGCGCTTCGCGACGTCCCGATAAGGCGTCGTCTTGGGATCCGCCGTCCATATTGGATTGGCGTCATACGCGCTTAGGAAAGGAGAGAGATAGCCCTGCGCAGCCTGAATCCAGGGATTGAAGTTTGGCGCCTCCTGCATGAATGCCGCAAACGCCTTGCAAGCTTGCGGGTATTTGGTGAAGGCGAAGGTCAAAATCGGGAAGGCGAGATGTAGCTCCGTTGGCTTGCCAATCGGTCCAATCGGCATGTAAGCATGGTTCATGTCGGCCGCGATCTCCGGCTTTTCCCGTTTTGCCGTCACGTAGATCGAAATGCCGTTGACGGTGCAGTGAAGCTCGCCGGCGAGAAAGGCTTTGTTGTTCGAGGAATCGTTCCAGGAAGCCGTTCCCTGAATGAAGTTCTCGTAAAGCTGCTTCACATATTCGAGCGCCTTCGCCGTTTCAGGAGAGTTGATGACGACTTTATTGTCCTTATCGATGAGGTTGCCGCCGAAAGTCCAAAGTGCCCAATGCAGCCACGTGTTAGCATCGCCGGATGCATGCCCAAGCGCCATTCCAGCAGGCGTATTGTTCCGCTTCAGACCCTTGCATAACTCCAGAAAACTTCCGGTGTCCTTTGGAAATTCTTTGAAGCCCGCTTTCTCCGCGGAGGAGATACGATAATTGATAAGGGCGCCGGTCACGGCCACCGGCGTGCAAATCCACTTGCCCGCCGATTTCCCGTAAGCTTCCGCTGAAGGTGCCCATCCGCCATATTTGCCGCCGAGATAGTTCGCGACATCGCTCATATCGAGACACTTCTCTGGAAAGAGATGCGGCAAGGAATAAAGGCCCCAGACCATATCAAGGCCTTGGCCAGTATTGGCGGCAACCGAGGCCTTGGGCTGCACGTCCTCGTAGGATTCGTTGGAAACGTTCATCTCGGTGCCGGTTGCCTTCCCGAAGGCATTGACCATCGCCACGAAGGCCTGGTCCTCAGCCTCCACAAAGCGCTTCCACCGCAGGATGTTAAGCTTCGCGCCGGCTTCTGGCTTCCATGGGGCGGTCTGAGCCCATGCACTCGCCATATTGAACAGCTCTTCCGCGGACAGCAAAGCGGCTGCTGCTGCTACCGAGCCCTTCAAAAGCGATCTTCTGTCCAGCGTGGTGCCCCTCATGGCTGTCTCCCCCTCCTCTTGCCCTCTTTTATTTGCCACTGCGCCCCTCAGTTGAGGCGCAATCCTGTCTCTTTGTCGAAAAAATGCACCGAGTCCAGCCGTGGGCGCAGCCTGATGCGCTGGCCTGGTCTCAGTTCGTGGCGCTCCCGGAATACCGCGATGATCTCATGGCCATCAAGCCGGGACACGACCTCCGTCTGTGAACCGGTCGGCTCTATGACGACAATCACTGCTTCCGTTCCTTGATCGGAGAGCTCCAGATGTTCGGGGCGGATGCCGCAAAGCACCTGCTTTCCCTCGCTCGAAGGCGGAGCTTGCGCCAGATCGATCCTTACTCCGGCTGATACCTCAAGACTTGGCTCCCCATTGGTGGTTCGTAGGACTCCGGGGATGAAGTTCATCGCAGGAGAGCCGATGAACCCGGCGACGAAGTGATTGGCCGGCCTGTCGTAGAGATCGAGCGGCGCGCCCATCTGCTCGACAATTCCATCATGCATCACCACGATCTTGTCGGCCATTGTCATGGCCTCGATCTGATCGTGTGTAACGTAAACCGTGGTCGTTTTCAGCCGCTGATGCAGCTCCTTGATTTCCGTACGCATGGCGACGCGAAGTTTTGCATCGAGGTTCGATAGCGGCTCGTCAAATAAAAAAACCTGCGGATCGCGCACGATTGCCCGCCCCATCGCCACGCGCTGCCGCTGGCCACCCGAGAGCTGCCTTGGATAGCGTTCGAGTAGCTCGCCCAGACCGAGGATTTCGGCTGCTCGATTGACCCGTTTGTTTACTTCCGCTTTTGGCGTTTTGCGCAGCTTGAGCGAGAAAGCCATATTCTGCGCCACGGTCATATGCGGGTAGAGCGCATAATTCTGGAACACCATAGCAATGTCGCGTTCTTTGGGATGGATATTATTGACGATCCTGTCCCCGATAACGATGGTCCCGGAGGTTATGCCCTCGAGCCCCGCCAGCAGGCGAAGCAAGGTCGATTTCCCGCAGCCTGATGGGCCAACTAAAACCACGAATTGCCCATCCGCGATCGGTACGGAGACCCCGTGCAGAACTTCTACGGCTCCGAAAGACTTACGGACGTCGCGTATGTCGACGGATGCCATCCGTGGTGCGCTCCCTAGGCCAAATAGCTTTTGCCGCTCCGGTTCTAGCGCCGGTTACATAGGCATTGCGCCGCAGCTTCTGGTTTAAAACGCGGCCGCTCCCAGATAATGACACGCGCAAAGTCCTGGACAAGCTGAATTTACTGCCACCTTTGTCTTAAGGACAGGATCAATTCAGCTGTGACGGGAGGATGAAACTCTGTATCTTCGGCGCAGGTGGGATTGGCGAAGGTATCGCGGATGGTATTGAGCTTGACCACTCGCCCCATAGCCTCCATGCAAGTATCGGAAGGCCTTCCAATCATGAATGAGTTTTTTAGATATTTAGCTGAGAAGACCGCCAAGGTGGTAGGCTCTCCATGGGCGTTTGTCGCGGCAGTCGGGATCGTCTTCATTTGGGGGGTGTCCGGCCCTATCTTCCGCTTCTCCGATACTTGGCAGCTTGTCATCAACACCGGAACGACGATCGTCACTTTTCTGATCGTGTTTCTGATCCAGAATACCCAGAATCGGGATTCGCGCATCGCCCACCTCAAGCTTGACGAGCTTCTTAGGAGCGTTGAAGGGGCGCGGACAAGTTTTGTTTCTCTCGATAAGATGACGGATGCCGAACTCGACGAAATTCAAAAGGAGTTTGAGCGATTAAGGTTGAAATACGCTCCGCTCGTTGATGACGATCTGGAGACGATCAAAAACGAACGGGCGCGGCGCGCAAGCAAGAAGAGCAAGCCAGGCAAAGGTTGATGCCAGAGACAAAATAACCATTGATCTATATCGATTTTCATTCAAGCGACAGTGGCCACTAAGCGGGCCTTATAATTCACGTCCGCCAAGCTTACGAAAACGCCGCATGAAGGAACACCCATTCCTTCCAGGCGGCGGCCGGGAACCAGAATATCTTCTTCTCATTAGGATTTGGAAGGCTGATCCGGCTGGAGGGGCTTTCAGCTTGCGAGGATCGTATGCGTTGTTGTCCCAGGATAGTATTCTTATCGGTGATGATGACAGGAAACCCGCTCGTTACGGCTGGAATGCCGAGCCAGCCGGACCCGGAAGTACCGCGGGGCAGCACTCAATCTCATCTTGGCTTTGGACCCGGCAGGCTTCACTTTCCTCTCACTAAAGTATCCTGCGCCTCGGAATACGAAACATGTACCCAAAAGGCAGGTGAGCACTGCCACAGCGAGGTCAGTGACCTGCCCGACAAAAAAAGGGCGAAAGCTTATGTGCGATGCGTGACACAGTATCAAGACGCATGCCGCGACATGCATTGTAGCGGCAAGCCAGGCGAGTAGGGCAAAGCGCCTATTCGCGGCTCGCGGGATATGCCCGGTCGAATTCTTTCTCCGAATTCACGGATGCTGGAATCGCAATATGATCTTTGACACATATCAATTTCGATCAGGAGGAAATATTGTCATAGTCTTCGCTTTAGCCGGGAACGACGAACCATGAAAATATTTCCGGCACTTTGCCGGGGCGCGCGGGGAATGTTGGGCTGGTCTCAACAGGATCTCGCCACTCGCGCTCAAGTTGCCCGCAAGACAATTGCAGATCTGGAACTCGGCTATGTCACCCCCCAGCCCAGAACCCTTCGCGATCTTGTCGCGGTCTTGGAAGCGGCCGGGGTGCAGTTTCTGCCTGAACAGGAAAATGTAACGCTAGGTGGGATCCGGCTCGCCTGGAAGCCGGGCGAAAACCCTTATTGAATTCCCGTCCTTGCGGCTCTGAGGCCGAAACGCTGGCGCAGACTTAAGCGTGCAGAAGCCTGCTGCGGGCCGAGGTGTATTCCTGGGCAAGACGGTCTACGAGCGCACCGGCGCTCACCACGGACTTGACCGCGCCGATGGCCTGCCCGCAGCCCCAAATGTCTTTCCAGGTTTTAGGCTTCGCGGAGCCTCCAGAGAAATTCATTTTCGAAGGATCGCTCGTGGGTAGATTATCCGGATCCAGACCCTGCGCCGCAAGGGACGGCTTGAGATAGTTACCGTGCACGCCAGTGAAGAAGTTCGTGTAAACGATGTCTTCTGCCGTGCCATTCACAATCGCCTGCTTATAGGCCTCGGAGGCGTTGGCTTCCTTCGTAGCAATGAAGGCGGAGCCGATATAGGCGAGGTCGGCGCCCATAGCTTGCGCAGCCAGGATCGCGCTGCCGGTCGCAATTCCACCTGACAGGAGTAGCGGGCCGTCGAACCATTCGCGAATTTCTTGAATGAGGGCAAAAGGTGAAATCGTACCTGCGTGCCCGCCTGCGCCGGCCGCCACGGCAATCAGCCCGTCCGCGCCTTTCTCGATGGCCTTCCTCGCGAAGCGGTTGTTGATGATGTCGTGCAGCGTGATGCCGCCATAGGAGTGAACTGCGTCATTCAGCTCCACACGCGCGCCGAGCGATGTGATGGTAACCGGTACTTTCCACCTGACGCAGATTTCAAGATCGCGCTGAAGCCGCGTGTTCGAAGCGTGCACAATCTGGTTCACCGCGTAGGGAGCGGCCGGGCGGTCAGGGTTCGCCTGATTGTGGCGGTCGAGCTCCTCAGTGATACGCTGGAGCCAAACTTCAAGCATGACCGGCTCGCCCTCTTTCTCGCGGGCGTTCAGCGCCGGAAAGCTGCCTATAATTCCGGCCTTGCACTGGGCGATCACAAGATCGGGATTGGATACGATGAAGAGCGGCGCACCAACGGCGGGGATGCACAAGTGCTGAAGAATGGGAGGCAGGGCCATGCAGGGAGGGTCCTTTGTCAACAATCTCGGTGCCGGGAAAGAAGCAGCGGATTTACTTCATTCAACATGCCCGTTTTGGACAAAATCCTCTAGCAGGAAAATCATGCGCTCAAGCTCGCATCATCGATGCCAATGCGGGTCAAAATAGACGTTCAGGATCGCCCGCCCACCACGATTGCAGCTTCGCCGCCGCAATTCGTAATCGATACCGGAACGGTCTAAGGCCCGGTACATTGTCCTAATCATACGCGATCAGGCGCAGGGTACCATCCGCGCCAGCCGCCCATTTCTGCTGACGAGGTGTCAAATGGCTGACCTACAATCCACTCAAGGCGAGCAAACAATTTCACGTGACCGCCTTGCTGAACTCCTGAATGAAGACCTGGCGCGCGAATACCAGGCAATTATTTCCTATGTCGTTTATTCTCAGGTTTTGAAGGGGGCCGAGTATATGAGCA
Organism: Rhodomicrobium sp.; assembly: GCA_049579205.1. Classification (GTDB taxonomy): domain Bacteria; phylum Pseudomonadota; class Alphaproteobacteria; order Rhizobiales; family Rhodomicrobiaceae; genus Rhodomicrobium. Next base: position 10,782 of record JBAUNL010000002.1, read on the forward strand.
TTGCCGATCAGCTCGAAATTCACGCGCGGCAAGAGCTTGAGCATGCGCTGATCATTTCCCGGCAGATCGACTACCTCGGCAAGATGCCAGCGGTTGTGCCAAAACAAGTCCGGACTTCGGAAAATCCCAAAGACATGCTGCGGTTTGATCTCGAAAATGAAAATGAGACAATCCGGAATTATCGTGACCGCGTGCGTCAATGCGAAGCTTTAGGCGAGTTCGCAATGGCCGAACAGATCCGGCAGATCCTCGTGAATGAGCAAGACCATCAAATTGATTTGGCCACTGCTCTCGGCGAGGAGGTGCCAGCCATTTAGCGGTTCGTGTTCACTGATTGGCTCAGGATCAGTGTCGCACCTCTAGTCCTATCCCGATCGTCATTCGCTCTCCCAGTGGACCGGAGTCCACCTCTTCTCGGGCCGGCGATGCAACCTGTTTTGCGGCTTACGCACGGTCCTTGTCAGAGGGGCCGGAAAGGCCCACCATCGCCGCCACATCAAGCGTAAACGCAAGGGAGGAACAGCATGAACCGCTTCACCGGCAAAACCGTCATTGTCACCGGCGCGGCGTCCGGCATTGGCAGAGCAAGCGCCATACTTTTCGCCGCGGAAGGCGGGAAGGTTATCGCGGCGGATCGCGCCGCCGAAGTTCACGCAACAGCGGCTGCCATCCGTGACGACGGCGGGACCGCCGAGGCCATGGAAATGGACGCGGGCGCCGCCTCCGATGTGGCTGCATTAGTAGATTTCGCGGAGAAAACTTATGGGCGCCTCGACGTGGTCTTCGCCAATGCTGGCATTTCCGGCGGCCTCCCCACCCTGTTCGAACAGACGGAAGAAGCGTGGCGGGAAATCCTGCAAGTCAATCTGATCGGTCCGATGCTCGCCATACAGATTGCCGCGCCCATACTGGTCAGAAATGGCGGCGGCTCGATCGTATGCACGGCAAGCGTAGCGGGCCTGCGATCGGGCGCCGGCAGCCCCGCCTATTCAGCCTCGAAGGCGGGCGTGATCAATCTCGTCACCACGGCAGCGCAGCAGCTCGCGGGCACGAATGTGCGCGTCAACGGCATCTGCCCGGGGCTCATCGAAACAGGGATGACGAAGCCTATCTTCGACCGCGCAGCCGAGAAGGGCACTTTGGGGAAGATCGGGCAGTTGAACCCGCTTCGCCGCGCGGGCCGCCCCGAAGAGATTGCACAGGCGGCCCTTTTCCTCGCTTCGGACGACGCGAGCTACGTTAACGGCCACGCACTCGTGGTCGATGGCGGCCTTTCCAGCTCGCTGCCAGTAGTTCTCTCCAAGGAGTGAGGCGCGCCATGATGGAGCGAACGATCGCGGCAAACGGCATCGAGATGTCTGTACTCGAACAGGGCACCGGGCCGCTCGCCTTGTTATGCCACGGCTGGCCCGATCTCTCCCACGGCTGGCACCGCCAACTTCCCGCGATTGCCGACGCTGGCTTCCACGTCGTGGCACCTGACATGCGAGGCTTTGGCAAAACCACGGCCCCGGCTGATGTAAGCGCCTACACATTGTTCGACGTCGTAGGTGATCTGGTCGCCTTAGTCCATGAGCTGGGCGAGAAGCAAGCCTGCATTTTGGGCCACGATTGGGGAGCACATGTGGCTTTTCACGCCGCGCTTTTCCGGCCGGATATATTCAACTGCGTCGCTTTGCTGAGCGTCCCGCCAGGCCGCCGAACTCCTGCGCCACCACTCGAAATGCTCCGCAAGCAAGGGATTAACACCTTTTACTGGCAGTACTTCCAGGAACCCGGCGTCGCGGAATATGAATTCGAGCGCGAGGTCGACCGTACAATGCGCACCATCTTGTTCGGCAGGGGTATCTCATTGATTCTTCGCCCCGGCGGCGGATTCCTAGATGGAACGGAGGTGAGCGAGACCTTGCCGCAATGGCTGGAGCAGGCGGACCTGGACCATATCGTGCAGATCTATCGCCGCACCGGCTTTCGCGGCGGCCTCAATTGGTACCGGAACATCGATAGGAACTGGCAGCTCACGGCTCCATGGCAGGATGCGATCATTGAGCAGCCGGTCATTTTTATTGCCGGCTCGAAAGACGGAACCATACACGGGCCCATGGGGGAAAGGCGGCTCAAGGAAATGGATACGGTGGTGCCGAACCTGAAAGGGAAGTTGATTATCGATGGGGCTGGCCACTGGGTACACCAGGAACGAGCTTCGGAGGTGAATGCAGCTCTCATTCCGTTTTTATGCGAGCATGGGCGGCTGAGCGCCTAGACCAAGGGGCGGGCTAAGCCTATTCGCGACCGGGACATGACATTGCTGGTGAAGCGGGTAGATTTTAAATGGAGGCCACGCCCGGAATCGAACCGGGGTACGCGGATTTGCAGTCTGCGTTCCTGGCCTTTCCTAAGCCTCTGAAAACTGACGAGAATCTATTCTTTGCGCCAACTATGCATTGAAAAATAAGGAAGTTTCTTGCAGTCCTGCGGTTTTTCGTGGAAGCTAGTGGAAGCAGGCATACGCAAAACGTACTGACGAAACACTGACGTAAACCAGGAGATGCCATTGGCACAGAAACTCACGGATACGATGGTCCGGAAGGAACCCGCTCCTGCCAAGGGAACTAAAACGATATGGGATGGCGGCGAAGGCGCTGTTACTGGCTTCGGTGTCCGCGTTTATGCGCCAACCAGAAATAGACCCAATGGAAGCCGGAGCTACTTTCTAAATTATCGCGTGGATGGTATCGAGCGGCGCATCACCCTTGGCGAGTTTCCCACGCACAAAACGGCCGATGCCCGCAATGAAGCTAAGGAGCTGCGCAGACGGATTCACTTAGGTGAAGATCCTGCAAGTGACAGACGCAAGCGGCGGGAAGCGCCAACAATTCAAAATCTCGCTGACCGCTACGTCACGGACCATATGCCCAAGAAGGCGTGCTTTGGGACATATCGTGAAAGAGACGAGCGTAAGATGCTTGACCAAATCGGTGATGGTCTTGGACGTGCACGTAGGGTTGCCGATGTCCATCATGGCGATATCGAAAAGCTTCACCGGACCATCTCCAGGCATACCCCTATCCGTGCAAACCGTATTCTTGCCCTTGCCTCGAAAATGTTCTCATTGGCCCTGACGCCACTTCCTGGCGAGCAAGAGCCGTGGCGCACAGCGGCACAAGGCAACCCATGCAAGGGCGTCAGGCGCAATCCTGAGACCGGCTGTGAGCGCTTCTTTAGCGAGGCTGAAATCGCCGCCCTTGCGGACGCACTTGATATGGCGGATGAACGCTCATCGGCGGACTGCATCCGGCTCATTATGCTAACAGGTTGCAGGCCAATCGAGGCCATGCGTGCCACATGGCCAGAGTTCGACGCTGAGCCTGGTTTCTGGGTTCGGCCAAGCGCACATACCAAGCAACGTAAGGTCCACAAGGCACCCCTTGGGCCGGCAGCTTGCGAACTTATCGAGGGCTTGCGAAAAAATCGCAATTCCGAATCGCCTTGGGTGTTTCCAGGGCTAAGTCACTGCGAACCCATCAAAAGCATGCGGACCATTTGGAGTGCAACCCGCAAGCGAGCCACGGTGCTCCTATGGCTCAACTCGCCCAATCCTGCTGTGAGTGGCCTACTGGCCAGCATCATGGAGCAAGCTGGCCGATTGCCATCTGTCGAAGAAACGAAGGCTTCCGCTGGTGTTGCGAAAGTCAGCCTGCCGCATTCATTGGAAAATGCACGCATTTACGATTTGCGGCATTCCTTCGCTTCCTTCGGCGCTGGTGCCGGCATGGGCTTACCAATCATTGGAAAGTTGCTTGGTCATACCCAAGCGCGGACAACACAACGTTATACGCATCTGGCAGATGAACCGATGCGTAAAGCCGCAGAGGAAATCGGTGAAAAGATTGCGAAAGCGGTCAAGTCAGTAGAACGCCGGAAGGCGAAGGCAGGCTAGGCCGCCGAAGATGACCATCGACGACAAGCTCCGCGCGCGCATTGAGGCCGTGCTGCGCAAATACACTCCGGAGGAAAAGCGGGAGAAACCAGATTTTGAAAGCCGCATCGCTTACCACGCCGGTACGCTCGCCCATTTGGCTATAATCGCTATGTGCATCGAACTTGAGCCGCCGCGCATTTCCCGCAAAGCAGGGCAACGGGGGGCGTCCCGCACTCTGCTCTACAATCGGTATGAAACAGCTCTATGTGGCCCGGCCCCGGACCACTGCGCCCATGTAGCCGATTACTCCAAACGGCAGCCACTTAGCCAGGCGCACCAATTCTTCATGGATGCGCTTTGCTCTACATATTTCGATTTAACCGGCACGCCTCCAACACGCTCGACAAAGCGCGGCAAGTTCGGAGCGTTCGCGGCGGATATGCACAAGGCGACGCAAATGAAAATCTGCCTCGCTTACGCGGTACAGCGCGCTTGTGAAAAGTATACGGAAAGAAGATTCATTTTCTCTTCACAGTAGCCGAAAGACCAATCGCCAAAGACCCTCTATTTTCCACGAAGCGTTATTGAGTTCCGTGGAGAGTTGCATTGGATACAAAAGAAAGAAAGCTCTTGGCTGGGTTGGTGCCAGAGCAAGAGCTTGCCGCTGAGACAAATGAGACTATTCGCACCTGGAGAAACCGGCGCAATCGCGGTGAGGCCCCGCCGTGGTGCCGGATCGGTCGAGATGTTTATTACTTCGAGGACAAGATCCCAGCATGGCGTGAAGCGCAGATGCATGGCCGTATTCGCCAGCGTAAGGAGCGGTCATGAGTGCGCCTTATGGGGCTAGGCGGCCAGACACGCCGAAGCCACGAAAAGAGCTCGGAATGCCGCCTCTTATCTAATTAGATCAAATGCTTAAGCTTAAGAAAACGGTTTCTAACTGCACCGGCACTAGACGGGTTTGTGCCGCCATGTGAGTTGCAGCAATAAACAATAAAGGATGGCTTCAGACCTGCGTTAAACACACCCCCCTCCCACAAAACACCCTTCTACAATAGAATTTTCAAGTAATCTCAATAACTTCTCTCTGCGTAAACAAGCAGCAGCGTGGCTGTTAACCGCCAGCACGTTGCCGCCGGGAAGCCCACGCGCAGGGCATCCCATGACACCCACTTAGTTTTCCAGCATCAATGACCACGCCTGTCCGCGATGCTACAGGCTTTCACCAAAGCTTCGCGGTTCCGAAACCTTTCGTAGTTCTCACTTTAATGCCTGGCTAGCTTTCATCATTCCTAGTGCATACAATCCGTAATCGGGCTCATTGATCGCAGATAAGACCCAGCGCGTCCCTCGGCGTCTGAAATCGCAAACTTTTAGAGTCCGTGAACTGTGACGTAGACATCCTTTTTGTCGTCCGTTAGCTCAGCTTCATAAGTGATATCCTAGCAAGTGCACGGAAGGAAGGGCGACTCGGCGAAGTTGTGTCGTGAAGTGAAGGTCGCATAAAAGGAAGCAAGCCTGAGTGCTCACCCCGTTGATGGATTTCACGGGATTTGCTCAAGTCCGAGCTGCTTCCATCCCAGCACAAAGCGGCGCATGTAAATATTTGCCAGTAAGGGTGAGATCGGCGAGCCTTGCGGAATGCCGCGCCGCTTGTCTCTGGCCTCCGATTGTCCGCATCTTCCGCCCCCAGCCATCGGTTTCTTCCACTGGACATTCGA
>JBAUNL010000003.1:0-4833 GCA_049579205.1 Rhodomicrobium sp.
CGGACCTCTACTTCACGCAGCTTGGCAATGATCTCTTCCGGTTTGGCTCGTTTCGCCATCTCTCAGCTCCATTTGCGAAGCCGAGACTAACCGATTCACCTGACCACTTTCCGGGTAGCAGACCAGCCCTTCACGTCCGGGACCGCGGTGTCTCATGAGCAAACTAAAAGAGAAGCCTAGCGAGAGGCTGAGCAACTCGCAGTTAAGCCATCCAATAATCGAAAGCCCCATCACGTTCGGCAACTATATGACCAGGGATAGGTGTGCTCCCTTCTGGTCAGCCCGCGGCCTGGGCTACGATAGCAGTGAGTGGACACCGGCGAATAACACCGTCACCGGCGTCGAACACGGATACCCAGGCACAGACAGCGGTGCACCGCTTTCAGCCGTCGGATCCTCACGGTATGCGAACTGGAGCGTAACGCTTCGCCTCGCTCCATATATCGCGGCCGGCTTTATTCTCTCTGCCGCAATGGCGGAGGGACTGCTTCTTGTGGCAGCGGCCTCACACGACAGCAGGGCGGCGCCAGAGCCCGTTCATTCGGATCAAGCAGCGGTTGCCACGGTCTTCTCTATTGAAACAGGCGACACATCCCAATCTGAGCTGACTTCGGCAACACCGTCATCGATGGCGAACGGGGAGCGTTGGCCGGACACGGTCGAAACCTTTAAGCGGCTGCTCGCGGAGCAGAAAGCGGCGCAAGCGCCGACAATAAGGCAAGCGGAGAACGAGCGCATCCTCGGACAAATGGAGGTATGGCTGAAAGCTAAATCGCGGTAGTAGTCAGCCCCGGTATGCCTTTCTGGATAGGGCGTGCTGTAGGTCCTTGCATACCGGTGGACTAAACTTCCTATCGGCGTAAGCGTACGCCTGGCGCGTCGCCATTGGTGAACTCCACGCCCGCGTCTGCAAGAGCGCGCTCCATGGCTAGCAACGCTTAAGGGGAATTGCGGAGAGGCTAGCAGCCGAGCTTGACGGCTCGAAGGACGGTAGTCCGCGCAGAAAGGCTGGAAGGCGCGCTTTACCTCGGCTGCCGATCTTGTGATTGCCATGGAGGCTGCGAAGGGGCAAGGCCGGATGAAGGAGGCTTTGCACCGGACGGTGGCGGCACCGAAACTTCTGATCATCGACGAGATCGGCTATCTGCCCTTTGGGCGTGAGCAGTCGAACCTGTTCTTCCAGGTGATCGCCAAACGCTACGAAAAGGGCTCGGTCAATCCTCACTTCGAACCTGGCCTTCGGCAGCTGGGATGAAGCGTTCGCAGGCGATGCGGTGCTAACAGCCGCCATGCTCGATCGCATCCTGCATCACGCGAGCGTCGTGCAGATCGCCGGCGAAAGCTACCGGCTGAAAGACAAGCGCCGCGCTGGGATCATGGCACGGCCCGCCAAGAGCAAGGACGGGCAGGAAGGGGCACAGTAACTTAAGAAGGGTGGGTTAGATTGAAGTTGCCGATACCCGCAGATCCCGGGTCAGATTCAAACCGCCGTTGACACCGGCTTTGGTGTGGCACAAGGGTGGCCAGTCCTGTCAGCTGCACGTCTTGCAGAGGAATAATGACGTGCACAGAGATAACGCTTAAAGGCGCAGTTTAGGTCCACAGGGTTTGCCACAACGCTGGCAGGGTGGGGCGGGGTTACGCAAGAACGCGTCCAACCCTGTCAGCTGCACGTCCGCTCACATAGACGTGCACGGTGACAACACTTTGGCGCGCGGGTAGGGTTCAATGGCTGGCAGGTCCTAGAACCTCACAGGAGCCCGCTGGCTGTGGGAGCGGAAAATCGGGAAGGCAGCTGCTACCTGGCAAACTTCAAGGCTGGTAAAGGATTTAAGTAGCGATGCCAAAGGCAAGCGGGGGCTGCCCTTGGGCATCGCTGCAATATGGCCGTTGATCCCTGCCATGGCAAGTAACAAGATGCACACTAGCCGAAGCTTGGCTATGGGAATTTGGTAGCTAGCAGGGATGGCATAGGCAATCCGCTAGCGTGGCCAGGGGACGGTGTGCAAGGCGGCCGAAGCCGGTATAGGCAGTTAAGGTGGCTCCTAGCGGCCGATCGGCAGCAAGACCCTGATGTTTCACAGCAATTTCACTGTTTCACGGCCATAGGCCTCAGAACCCCACAGGAGCCCGCTGGCGGGCAGAAGCTTTGGCCGGTTGCTGAAACGAAGGTCGCTGCGAAGTGTTTTAAGAAAAATGAGAAGAAAAAGGGAGAAGCGTTTATGAAACGTATGACCGCTGGCATCTTTGCAGGAACCTGCGTTCTGGCTCTTGGCGCCACAGCCGCCTCTGCGGAGATCGTTTGCAACCGCGATGGCGATTGCTGGCATGTTCCGACTAGGTATGAATACCGCCCTGGGTGGGGGCTTGTAATACACCCTGACAGTTGGAGGTGGACTGAGCGCGACCGTGAGAGGTATCGCTGGCGCGAGCACGAAGGACGCGGCTACTGGGAGCATGGCTACTGGCACGAGTTTTAGCCCCTACGCGCCGTAGGGCGTCCGCCGTTCGGCTTCCCTGCCGGACGGCTTTTTTGCATTTCCAGGCAGGCGCGCTATATCCTGCTGCCCAATCGATAGCGGGGCAAGGCATGTGCGGCCGGTTCACTCACCCTGCGATGGCATCCGCGATCTGCATAACCGGATGCCGTTAATGCTGACGCCAGATTTAGGTGTCTGCTCCCGTGTAGATTTTGTTGGTGATGCCGCAAAATATGCGGGAAAAGATTTGAATTATAAAGCTTGCAGCCGAGCCCCGGCTTTTTTTGAAGAGTTCTGGCTAGCGCGGCGAGCCAGCTCTTCAGCGAGTACAAGGAACTCATGGCGGCGTCCTGTTCCTTTGCGCCAGACCAGGCCGATCTCGCGAGCGGGATTGTCCGAAACAAACGGCCGGGTGATGAGGCCTGTACCCCGAAGCAGGCCGGCCTTGACCGCGATCGCAGGTAGCAGCGTCGTTCCAAGCCCATTATCGGCCATCTGAACCAAGGTGGGGAGGCTGGTCGCTTCAAAAGCTTCGGCCTGCCGCCTGCCGGCAAGGTGGCACGCGGCCAGCGCATGGTCGCGCAGACAATGGCCATCCTTCAGGAGCAGCAACTCTTCGTTCATCAGCTGTTTCGGTGTGATGTGGACCTCATTCGCGAGGGCGCGGCTTCTGGGGAAAGCCACCAAAAAGGCATCCTCGAACAGTATCCAGGTTTCAACCGCACCGCACTCGTAGGGGAGCGCCAGCAGCGCCAGGTCGAGCTTGCCCTCATGAAGCGCTTCGATCAAACGAGCGGTTAAGTCTTCGATGAGATAGAGCTTAAGCCGGACATAAGCGCGGCGAAGGCCGGGAAGCAGCCGGGGAAGCAGGTAAGGACCGATAGTGGGAATAACCCCCATGCGGACTGTTCCTGAGAGCGGTTCGCGCGAGGCTCGCGCGGCATCAGCAAGCTCTTCGAGTTCGGCGATGATTTTGCGCGCTCGCGAGACCGTCTCAAGGCCGAGCGGAGTAAAGACAACGCGCCTTTTCGTGCGGTCAACGAGACCAGCCTCAAGCAGCGCCTCAAGTTCCTTGATGCTCGCGCTCAAAGTTGACTGGGTCACATGACAGGCTGCTGCCGCGTGCCCAAAATGCTCATGATCGGCAAGCGCAACCAAATGGCGGAGATGGCGCACCGAAGGCAGGATTACCATCGTTTTTTCCGATCACTGTTTGCGGAATATCTCGTTGGACCAGGCGGGATTGCAAGCCCATTATTGCCCCAACGGATGGAAGGTAATTCAGAATGACCTTCTCTCTTAGGACCCAAAGAATCGGAGTTCGCTCATGAAAACGTCAAGAATCTCTAAGCTGCGGCTCGGACTTGCGGTTGCTACCTTGTTTGGCAGCATGGCTCTTACAACTGCCGGGCTCACCGAGGTCGCAAATGCTGGTCCCTATCACATGGATAGGTTGCCGAATGGGCTTGTGACCGGTCCTATAGCGCCCGACGCCCAAGGTGGAGGCTAATACTTCTAAGGCGAAGCCGCCCTGGGGCTCGGCAGCAAACGCACAAGCCGAGCCCCTGCAGCCACAGCATCAAGTCAGCGGAGCGAGTACCTCAACGCGCGGCGGCAGTGCGATGACCCAAGCACATTAAGCGCCGCTGCAGCCGAAAGAACAGCCCTATGCTATCGGATCATCCAGCCCTTATCCTAAGTATCGCCGCAGCCGTCATCTATCTTTGGCTGACCATTCTCAACCCATTCATCTTCGCCGCCGATTTTCTGCCGCCGGAAAACGCCAGGCCGGTCAACAGAACGGCCGTTAGGCTCGACATAACGCCTGCAACCCGCGAACATTGGGTGGAGATTTTGCCTGCACCTGTACAGCCATGAGTCCAAGGCCAGTCCGCCCCAGCCTCGCAATCGAAAGTCCCGGCTGGTTCATGAATGAGCTTTGGCGTGCATGTCTCGAACCAAATCCGCACCAATCTTTTTTGTTTCGATCAACTCGCCGGACCCCAGTGAATTCGGCACCACAACGCATGTTAAGGGGCAATTTCCGGGGGGCCAGAGATGGTGCGGACCTAGTTTTCTCCCGACAAAATTTTTGGAGTCGGACCCTGACCTCCCTTTCGCGCCAACCGGACCCGCAAGTCGCCTTTGGGTCCCCAACGGCGGTTTCTTGAACGAAGTCAACGCGTCTGCTTATCCCTCAACACCGGCAAAAATTGCTGCAACAGCGAGAACCGGCGTTCCGGTAGAGTCGAGGATGGGCGCGGTAGCTTGGGGCCTATGGCCATCACCCCGTTTCCCATCCCCGCTCATCGAACTGGACGTGCCGATCTCCGGCATCCAGCTCTCCGGCTGG
>JBAUNL010000004.1:0-9495 GCA_049579205.1 Rhodomicrobium sp.
ATGGCAGCAAGGTGAAGACAGGCGATGAGCTGTTGCGGCTGGAAGAGATCACGGCACGGGCCAATCTCCAGGTCATTGCGCGCCAGCTGGATGAGATACACTTGCGCATGGCCCGCCTCAACGCCGAAAGGGAGGGTTCCGCCGAGCCGCGTTGGCCTACGAACTTTGGGGCCACCCTCGAAGAAGGTGAAGCTCGCCGCCGCCTCGCCTCAGAGCGCGACCTGTTTTCCGCGCGGAACCGGGCGCGCCATGACCAGGCTAACCTTTTCAATAGCCGCATCGACCAACTTGAAAAGCAGATCGCTGGGCTTCAAGCTCAACTCGCTTCCAATGAACAGCAAACGAGTATCACTGCGGGTGAGCTGCAGAATATCGAGAAGCTTGTGCAGGAAAAACTTGTCACAATTGACCGGCTGTCCGCACTGCAAAGGGAGAGAGCGCGGCTTGAGGGCGTTAACGGGCAGCTCTCATCGCAAATCGCCGAAACGCATAACAAGATTACCGAGACCCGCCTCCAAGCGATCCAGGCGGAGGAAAGCTTCAGATCCGAGGTTATGCGAGACTTGCGGGAATCCGAGGGGAAAGAGGGCGAGCTTATGGAGCGTAAGCTCGCCGCCGACGATCAGCTGAAGCGCACGGTAATCCGGGCGCCTACTTCAGGGACGGTTCAAGAGCTTGCCGTTCATACCATCGGCGGCGTTGTGTCCCCAGGCGAGGTGATGATGACGCTAGTCCCGGATGGCGACCAGCTTGAAATCGCTGCCCGCCTTAGTCCCGATAAAATCGATCAGGTTTACGCAGGTCAGGAAGCGCGTGCGCGTTTCTCTGCATTCGATGCCCGCACGACGCCTGAGCTCGAAGGCACCGTCACCATTGTTTCAGGCGACGTTGTCCAGGACCCCAAGGGCGGCGGCTATTATGACGTAAGGGTTTCACTGGCAGCAACCGAGGTGCATCGGCTCGGCGCGCTGCAGCTCGTCCCCGGCATGCCCGCGGAAGTCTTCCTTGAGACAGGAAGCCGCACGATGCTCAGCTACCTCTTCAAGCCGCTGACGGATCAATTATCCCGGATGTTCCGGGAGCGGTAAATCTCGTACTCCACTTACCTGGCCACTTCGGCTCCTGCGCCGAATAGGAGCCTCGGCCGGCTCGCCAGCTGCTCTTCCTGTCCCAGAACCCGTTCCACCAGGCTCCTTGCCGTTTCCAGCAGCGGAATTACGCCGCTCTCCGTGGCGGGCTCAAATGGGTCGCAATAGAATTGTGCCCCAGCGCTCGCTACAATCGGAGACAGCGTTTCGATCATTTGGACGGGACCGCAGGCGTAAACAACATCGTCTGCGTCCAAGGGAGGAACGTGATCGGTGGGGTAACCTTGCCTGACGTATTCGGACACGCCAGTCCTCCGGCCTATGGTGACCACAACATCTACATTCGGGAACCGCGCAAGCCGCTCCACAGCGGCCGCCATATAGATACAATCTGCCGTCCGCACACCGGAGATCAGTATAATTTTGCGCTCAATATTTTCCCGCAAGGCAGCGCAGGCAATGCCCCAAATGGGCGCAAACCCCGTCCCGTTCGAGATCAAGACGAGGCGATTCGTCTTTCCAGTGCGAAAGAAGGCGCTGCCGTATGGGCCGGCAATCTTGATCGGGTGGCCAGGTTTGATGCGGCGTCCAAGTTGACTGGAAACCCGGCCCTCCTGATAACGGCGGACCTGTAGCGTGATGGTGGACGCTTTTGGCCGGCCTTCAAGCGGGCGGGTAGCGCTGTAGTTGCGGAGCGGGTAACCCTCGAACTTGAATTTGAAATATTGACCGGGCAGTGGATGCAGCCGCTTCTCCGGTTTGACGGTCACCTCGAACACATCCTGACCGAGCACGCGAATGGCTTTCAAGAAGCCTTTCACATGGGCGGCCTCCGGGACTTCCTCTGTCTCAATTTCAAGATGAGAGAGGATGCGGGCCTTGCAGGCATAGACCGTGCCCGGCGCGGGTCCGTCCCCAAGAATGGTGGTGCCTTTCACGACGCGCGTTAGGCAAGTGCCGCAGACGCCCGAGCGGCAATCGTGTGGCAGGGGAACCCCGTTCGAAAGCGCCGCATCGAGAAGAACTTCCCCGGCTTTCGCCTTAAAGATACGGCCATTGACGGCCACGCTGAAAGTCCTCATCGCTCCTCCACCTCGAGTTCCAAGGGCCTGATGTGATAGGTGTGCCATGTCTCGGCATGATCGAAGGCCGCGACCCACATCAAGGTCCCTGTCTTGATTGTGGCGTCCTTCGGGTTTCCCGTGTCGAGGCGGCGCCTGACCTCGAGGGACCAGCGCCCGCTTGCCCATCTGGCGGCGGAGGCTAAGCCGGTGAAGTCCTCGTGCTTCATGTCTTCCGGCTTCAAAATCACGCTGGGAATCACTGCTCCGGCAGGAATCAATCGGTCAACTTCTTCGGCGTAATCGATGGATTCAGAGGGCGTCAGCCAGGAACGCGCGGATTTCGAGTCACCATTTTCGGGATCGAGATTATGAGACGCCAGCCTCAAAATTCCGGCTGCACTCGATGGAAATCTCAAGGGCCGCACCAATGGGTAGGCGTCATCCTTGGAGAGTATGGTGAAATTGTCGCGGTAGGGACGCTGGCCGCCATCGAGACTGAAACCGCCGGGATAACGCCCGGCCGTTGAAGCTGCGTCTGCTGGAAGCGGGGGACCGAAATGACCATGATCGATCCAGCCCAGCATGCCGCCGTGCGAGGCCCGCCATAGCCAAATTTCGCCGCTGCCACCCTCGATGAAGTGGAGGCCGCGGCCGGTCGCGCCTTCCAGCTTCGCGGGCGAGGGCCGCCGTCCAAGATGAATGCCGTTCCCGATAAGGGGCTGCCCGCCTGCCGTCAACAGGACAGCAAACTTATCTTCATTAATGCCTGTTTCATTGCCGGGGCGGTTACTCCTCATGAGGTGCCAGCCATCTTCCTGCTTCACCAGCGGCATGTGCATCAGCGACCGTGTCGGATCGCTCCAGGTGAAGGAGAAGTAGGCATATGTGCCATCATGGATCGCGCGTACTTCGACGTTGGATTCACCCTTGTCTAGGTTCGCACCGTGTTGGGTGAGCACCGTAACAACAGGCGCACGCCGCCAGGCCCGCTCGGACAATTCTCCGTCGATGATGGGCGCCTCTTCCGCGCTAATTTTGACAATCTTCAAAGTCTGATGGGTTTGCTCCCCCGCTACCAGGCTAAAATAAACTGCCGCAGTTCCCGCCAGGACTGCCAAGGCAATCGGCACCAGTATGCCTGCCGGCTTTTGCTTGTTCGGGTGAGAAAGGTGAGCTTCCTCCGCGCTTGCTTCCGCTGGAAGCCTCTTTTCAGTTTCAAGTTGTTGAAGGCGCTCGATCAAGGCGTCCACGATCGGGGCCTCTTGAGCGAGCCGCCAGCGCGGCCTGAAGATGCGCAACAGCTGATCGGCGCCGCCATAGAGCCAATGAACAAGCGGATGAGCAAAAAGAAAACCGAGGAGGATCCACGTTGACTGCAAGTGAAGAAGCCGAAGCGGTTCACCCCAACCAAGATACAAAATCACGCCGCTGACAATAGCGAAGCCGAACGTTAGGAAAAGCAGCCAGTAAAGCAGAATATTCAGGGTGGAAAAGAAGTTCTTGCCCATAAACAAGGCAGTGAAGCGGACCGAGTCCAGAGCTGTGCGGCTTTGAAGCTTGGCCCTCTTGACGTAGACGATGTACGCGACGAGCGAGGCGAAGAGCCCAATCCCGAAAGCGAGGTGGTAAAACCAGATATTCTCGCCCGGAAGGAGAAATCCTAGATAGTATACGACCCAGAAATCGGGATTATCTGCGCAAGCGATTGCCAGTCCCGTCACGGCGGCGCCAAGCAGGCCGAAGACTATCAGCCAGTGAAACAGAATTGTGCCGAAATCGCTTCCTCTACCTTGCATGGCAGATGTATCTATTTGCCGCTAGCTAGAACAATGAAGCATTCGAACATTACTGAGGTCATGCCTGAGTGATTACCTCGACAACTTTTGCGAACTCTTTCTCATCTTGGTGGCTATAGCTTGGCGGAAAATGGATGAATTGTGCCCGAGTACGCTCAGCTTTTGGAAAAGCGTAGCCGGTAAAGCGGCTCTGCCGCTGAGCCCGTCGAGGAAAGCGAAGAGCGCCTTTGATTTCAATGTGGCGCGCAGTGCGCCCAAGCCAATTCCCACCCCGCTGTGCATCTTTCCTCCAGCCGGGGATGACCTCACCAGCCGCAGAGAAAGGAAGGGGCTTCTATCCGGCTGTTTAGGTTATTCCGGGGGCGACGCGGGCGCGACGGTTACGTCCTTTTGCCCGCTTTCAGCCAGCGATTTGGCGACAAAGCCGGATGCCTTCGCATCTTCCACAAAGGCTCGCAAAAACCGCGCGTCTTCATTGCGGCCCCTTGGAATACACATGGCCTGGTTAATTGCCATGAAGCGCCCGGACATAACGCGCAAATTGGGACGTGTTTTCGCAAACGCATCCAACGGCTGCCTGACACCGGCGGCGGCCTCAAGGTGATCCTTCAAGAAAAGATCGAGGGAGGCCTCCGAGGTTTCCGCCTCTATAAGCTTCGCGTGCTTAAGTTGGCGCTTGAGGAACAGGTCATAAGCGCTTGCCCGCCCGACGGCGACCCGAACGCCATCCCGGTCCACATCCTCAATGGTGTGGAGCGCTGAGTTTTCGGGAACGATATACGTGCCTTCGATGATGACGTAAGGCGCGGTAAAGGTAATCTCGGCCGCTCGGACCGGGTCGATGGCGAGAAAAGCGATATCCCATACGTCCTGCTTGGCAGCTTCGAAAACTTTGCCTGCGGTGTTGAAGGCTACAAACTCTACGGGCTTGCCTAACCGCCGGGCGAGCTCTCGCGCCAAATCTGGGGAAACACCCTTCGGCTCACCCCCAGCAGAGTCTTTTTGCACGAGCACCGGATTGCCGAAATTTATGGCCGCTCGCACGCGGCCCTTCGGGGCAAGATCGTTCAAGACCGACGGAGTGACATCATTTGCCATGGCAGAACCAAGGCAGGACAAAAGAGCAAGCCATGACCAAATTATCCTTCTTGTCATAGTCCAACGGGCCTCCCGCTAGCGTCATCGAAGCACGCTCCTAATGAGTTTCACTCTGTTCCCTGGCATAACGCATCAAAGCTGCGAAACGATAGAGGCCGTGCACGAACTTTCCATAAGGTAGCGTAAGGAAAAACCCAAGCACGGCGCCCAAATGAATCGCCAAAAGCAGGCTCATCAGCGGCGTATTTCGGAGGAAAAGCAGCGCGAGGCCCGTTGCTGCCGTGAGGAGCAACGCCATGAGAAAGGCCACATCCATTCCATTGCTTTCCTCGCTCGATACCGAAGGATCGCGGAAGCGTTTTTCGTTCAGAAGGCCTAAGGGGCCGACGATCAGCCCAAAACCCCCGAGCGTTCCTAAAATGACGGGCGCCTCATTCCAGGCGTAAGGTGCCTCCCAGCGAAACGCGTAATGATAAACGGTCGCTACGCATGTAGATGCAAAGCAAAGCAGAAATCCGTAGAACGTGAAATGGTGGAAAATACGCCTGTAATCGCCTCTCGCCGCCTCGGAATGGTAGCAGCCCGCACCGCCGCCATCGAGATAGCGAAGGCTCGCAGCATTTTTCGAAGCTTGCCAAAACGTGGTCATAGAAGCTTTCAGCGGAGCTGCAGCGCGGCGCGAAAATTTTCGCTGCCCGATAGCAAGGGCAGCGCAAGCTAAGACGAATACGCCGCCGAAAAGACCAGCCATCACGTCGTGCGGCATAATCTCATAGAACGCGCCATCGCCGATATGCGCCGAAAAGAAGTCCTGCGCTCCGGCCACCAAATAGAAAGCCGCCGTGAAAGCGGTAATGCAGGCGGCGAAAATCAAGCCTATTACTAAACCATTGCGCCGGAAAACGATGCCAAAGGCTGATGGCCAGACATATCTGGCATAGCTCTCGGCACGCAGTTCCGCGAAAACCTTTGGCACATTCACATCGAATTCATGCGGAGGAGCGAACTGGCAATCAATGTAGCAGGCGCCGCAACCGTGGCAGAGATTGGCAAGATAATCGAGATCGCCGTCCGGGAATGCGCGGCGCATCTCCATTGCCGGGAACACAGCACATAAGCCTTCGCAATAGCGGCAGGCATTGCAGATAGTCATGAGTCGGCGCGCTTCGGCAAGCGTGTCAGTTTCGTGCAACTCTTGCAGCCTCCTGTCCAGCAATGCGGCCAAAAACGCTGCCGATGGTCATGCCGATGCCGGCCGCATATCCGCGGCCGAGTACATTGCCGGCCATGATTTCCCCGGCGGCGAACATATTTGGAGCGGGCCGTCCATCACTCATCACGATCTGAGCCTGCTTGTTTACCCGCGTTCCGAGATAAGTGAATGTAATACCAGGGCGAACGGGGTATGCGTAAAAGGGTGGCTTTTCAATCCGCCTTGCCCAGTGCGATTTCGGCGGGGCCAGTCCGGCCGTCCGGCAATCGTCTAAAATGGTGTAATCGAAGGTCCCTGGCCGGACGGCGGCATTAAACTCGCGAATTGTGGTTTCGAATGCCGCTGGATCGAGCCCCAACGTCAACGCAAGTTCCTGAACAGACGCGGCCTCTATTGCTGGATAGAGCGAGGGCATGAATAGATTCGCAGACTGGGAATCGAAAACGATATAGGCGATCTGATCGGGTTGCTTGGCCACCAGCCGTCCCCAAATCGCATAACGCTTTGGCCAAATGTCTTCGCCCTCGTCGTAGAAGCGCTGCGCGTTTTTGTTGACGACGATGCCGAAAATCACGCAGTCGAGGCGGGTGATGATGCCGCCGTCGAATTTGGGCGCCCTGGCGTCGATGGCGACTGCATGGCACTGAGTTGGATCGCCAACCGGATCTACACCCTTTTCGAGAAGGAGCTTCAGCACGGTTCCTCGATTGTTCGGTGTGCCCCGAATCAAGAAATTTTCCGCAATTTCACCCCAGCCCTCTTTAAGCCATTCGATATTCGACTCGAAGCCTCCTGCGGCTGCCACGAATGTTGTGGCAGACACTGAGATGACCTCACCATCATGTCTGACGGCGGCAGACCGGAACAGGCCATCGTCAATGTCAAGATCGATGACCTCTGCGCCGTAAACGGCATGGACACCGAGCCCCTCCGCTGTGCGATACAAGGAATTGAGCATTGCGCGGCCGCCGCCAAGGAAAAACGAGTTGGTTCTTCCAAGGCTAAGCGTTCCGCCAAGTGAGGGCTGAAAGCGGACCCCTTGTTTGCTAATCCATGGAAGAATGCCTTTGGACTCGCGGATCATATGACGGGCAAGTTCTTCGTTGGTCTCGCCTTCGGTGACGCGCAGGAGATCATCCCAGAACTCATCCTCAATATACGGCCCAGTCAGCGTCTCCGTCGCGGCATCGTGCGCGCAGCGCATGTTCCGGGTATGGCGCGTGTTGCCGCCGCGATAGAATTCGGACGCTGCTTCAAGGACGAGAACGGAAGCGCCTTTCTTCCGTGCACCAATAGCCGCGCACAGGGCGGCATTACCTCCACCCGCAATCAGCACATCGAACCTGCGCGAGAAATCAACCGCCTTCCGGCCGATCATAAGCCGCCCGCCGGCTCCTCGCTGACCCGGCTGCCTTTCCTGTAGATGATCAACGCCGCGATGATCGCGAGTGCCGCCGCCAGCATAAGCCAATAGCTTGGTGAGGCCCGATTCTGCGTCAGGTCTATAAGCTTGGTAGAGATCCATGGGGTGAATGAGCCGAACAGTGCGACCCCAAGGCTGAAGGCGAAGGAGAAGCCCGTCACCCGCACCTGGGGGGGCATGATTTCGGAAAGGCTCGCGACCATGGCCCCATTGTAGACGCCAAAATAGAAGGAAAGCACCAGTTCTACCATTAGTAGCTTCGTAAAGTCCGGAGCAGCGACAAGCCACGTCAGCATTGGATTGGCAGTGAGGAGGGAAAGAGCGGCAATGGTTACCAGAACCGGTTTGCGGCCGATGCGATCCGAAATAGCACCTCCAATAGGCAGCCAGAGGAAGTTCGTCGTCGCTACGCAAAGCGTGACCGTCAAGCTGTCTGTCTCGCTGAGATGCAACACGCTCCTTCCGAAAGTGGGCGTGTAGACAGTGGTGAAGTAGAATGTAACAGTCGTCATCGTGACGAGCATCACGCCGAGCAGGATGATCCCGCTATTTTCTATCATCGATGCGAAGATTTCTCGCGGGGTTGGGTGCCTTTTCCGCGCGAGGAAATCGGGTGTTTCCTCAAGCGTTCGCCGAAGCATGAAGATAAAGGGAATAATGGAGCAGCCGATCAAGAAGGGGATGCGCCAGCCCCATGCGAAACTTTCTTCCTGAGTCAACGAGACGCTGAGACCATAGCCGATGAGTGCGGCCACGAAAATCGCAACCTGCTGGCTTGCCGATTGGAACGAGGTGTAGAACCCCTTGTTACCCGGCGTTGCGATTTCGAAAAGATAGATCGAGACGCCGCCGAGTTCGACTCCTGCCGAAAAGCCCTGAAGCAGGCGCCCTGCGACGACGATGATTGGAGCTGCAATTCCCGGCAGTCCCCAATTTTCAAACTGGGCGTAGCTCGGAGTTACCGCGATGAATAGGGTGCCGCTCGCCATGATGGAGAGAGCGACGATCAGGCCTTTGCGGCGGCCTACCCGATCGACATAGGAGCCGAGAAAAATCGCTCCCACGGGCCGCATTAAGGCACCGAGCCAGAAGACACCGAACGTCAGTAATAGCCCCGAGACCTCGTTTCCCGTGGGGAAGAAAGCATGAGAAATGCGGGTTGCATAGAAGCCAAAAAGGAAGAAGTCGAATTGTTCGAGAAAATTGCCGCTTGTCGAACGTAGAATGGCGCCAAGGCGCGACCGCTTCAACTCAGCCAAGTCTTCCCCCTTGCAGCATTTCCGCAGCCCCGGCTCGCATTGGCCAAAATTGAGCCGGCCGCGGAATTTTAAAATCGCGCTAAAAGTTTAGGCTGAGATTTAACTTTTCGCCAGCCATCCCAACGGCTGACATTTGTCTATTTTTGTGCGCCGAGGGAGCCCGCACCGCTGAAAGCGTGCAGCTTGAAATCATATCCGGCTATCAAAATGTCTTGGCTCCCGTCGCGATCGAGATCGGCGATGACCGGATCGGCTTCGATCATGCCGGTCTTTAGCCGCGCATGCCAGAACAGCTTACCGTCGCTTGAGTCGAGAACCATGATTTCGCCTGAGGCCGCTGCGACGGCGACTTTGCTATTGACCCCGCCAAAATCCATAAGTGCAGGCGATGCGAAAACGGGTGCGAGGGCGGGCGAGCGCCAGACTTCCTGACGGCTTGCCCAATCGAAGGCGACAACGCCCGCACGACCAAGCGGTGCTAGGATCAATTTGCGGTTTGCGTTTTCAACAATGACGGGATGTCCGCTTACCTTGCCGCTTCCTCCGGCGTCAGG
>JBAUNL010000005.1:0-1551 GCA_049579205.1 Rhodomicrobium sp.
TCCAGGAACGGGCCTTGGCGATGGCCGTGAGCAGCGCATCACGGCTTTCCGGTTTCATCACGGCATTGGGGAGTGGGGCATGCACGATGCCCTTCAGCGCCGCAAAGCTTGGTGCCGCCCATGGAAGGGTAATCTTGGCCGGCGGCAGTTGGGCGGTGTGAGCCATTTCGTTGCTGCTGGCGGCTGCAACCACGCTCGGCGGAAGAAAGTAGACTTCCACCTCCTCCGATTTGACGGTCACGCGTTCGACATGGCGTTCGATCAGCTCGCGATCGCTCATGGCGGGCTCTGCTTCAGGTGAGGCAAACTGCTGGCGAACGCCATTAAGCACCAGCGCCTCGATCTCGGGCGCTGGCACCCGCGCAACCGCCCCGGCCTCGGACTTTTGCTTCTCAAGAAGCGCGTGCGAGATATAGTACCGGTAACGCACGCCCCGCTTGTTGGCATGGGTGGGGCTCATGCGGTTGCTGCGGTCATCGAAGATGCGGCCTGTCAGAATGGCCGCAGAGCCCTTCAGCCGCACCCGCCGCGCCACAGCGTTGGCGGCGAGCTGAGCCTGCACCGCCTCGAACAGGCCGCGGCTGGCAATAGGCTCATGCTCGCCCAGGTGCACCTCACCCCGATAGACCCCCTCGCCGATATAGATTCTATTCTTGAGCAAATAGGCGAGCGATCCCGCGCCGAAACGGATATCACCCCGGACCCGGCCGTCTGCGAGGCGGCAAGCCTTGGTCCTAATACCCCGCCGGTCAAGCTCCTCGAGAAGGGCGCCCATCGAGCCAAGTTCGCAATAGCGGGTGAAGATGAAGCGTACGGTCTCGGCCTCCTCCGGGACGATGGCGAGCTTCTTGCCGCTACATCGATAGCCGAGCGGGGCCGGGCCGCCGGCCCAGATGCCTTTGCGCTTGGAGGCCGCAATCTTGTCGCGCACACGCTCGCCAATCACCTCGCGCTCGAATTGGGCGAAGGAGAGCAGCACATGAGCGTCAGCAGGTACAAAGGTTCGAGCATTGTGCGCTAATCAATGAAATCAATGATCTAAGTCTAACTCTTAGCTGTTGCCATGGACCGTTTAGCCTTCCATGGTAACAAAATGGTAGCATTTTGGATTTCGCCGCAAGAGCCAATATTGATGCTCAGGGAAGCAGCGGCTCGAACCGTCGATTGGCGAGATGCTGGCCGGTGTGGTGGACGCTTGCAGGCATGCGGAGCCGGTCGTGCCCGCGCCGCCGGCGACCAGCACCGTCTTTCGGGAAGGTCATGCCAGGCATTTCCATCTACTTTTTCGTTCCTTTCCATTACTGTTACCAGTAATCGATGATGCTGGTCGGTCGAGGATTCGCTCGACCTTGTGCACGTGGGGGACGTTCGTTGTGCGGAACCTGGGAGGTCTCCCATCCAGGCCCGGGCATTGCCGGTTGACGATCGACCGAAGCTCAGTTCTTCACTGGCATGGCGGCGGCAGATTCGCAGGCCCTTGCGAGCGTCACATGAGTATTTCTCTTTGAGGAGGGCCTCGACGCGCGCGACAAATTCGTTCCACGCTGGAAG
>JBAUNL010000006.1:0-2876 GCA_049579205.1 Rhodomicrobium sp.
ACTCCTGTTGTGAGTGAGGTTGACGCCTCATTCTCAATCGGAGCCTTCGCCTTGTGATGCTGGTTCAAAATCAAATGCCGTCCGTGAGGCAGCGCCTACCGCGAGAGCGGTTTCGTTCATCGACCCAACTGAGACTCTGATGGCTCCGGTAGCGCTTTGCTTGGCGGTCGTCGGCTTTCAGATCCGAAGGCAGTCGATGGCTGCGTGACCGCTGGAAGCCTGCGATGGGCATGAGGAGACCATGCAGGAAACTGCCATCTTAACTTTGGAGGTGTCCTCCACCAGAAAGAAGCGCGACCATTGGACTAAAGCTTTCCGTTTAAGTCCACAACGCTCGCACCCCGAAATAGGCGGTGTCCTTCAATCGCCGGGCAACTGCTTGGGCAATGTTCGCATGGGCGTCGGCGCAGTACGTCATGCTGATCAGAACGCGCCGCTCACCGGCTGCCAGTGGCGTGGCCTTGTGCATGACCCTGGCGCCCTCGAATATGATGAGTGTGTTCGGCGGTGTTCGCAGCTCGGCCTCCGCATCGCCGATCTTGGCCCTAAGCCGTGCATGCGAAAGCCCGTCCGCCGCCTTGCCGCGATTCACCAATGGCAACAGCACCGTGAAGCGATGGCCGCGGTAGAAATTGTGATCGTAATGCCAGCCGATGTGGTCGCCTGGACGCTCGTAGATCAGGATCGAAAGGGAATTCTGATCCTGCAGCGGGGTCGGGCGGACTGCAACGCCGGTAATGCGGGAAATGTAGGCCGTCATGGCCTCGGAATGGTAAAACGCCGTCACGGCCGGTGCATGCTCAATGAGGGTTTCGTGGGCAATGGTGGCGCCCTTCTTGTGCGCGGGCACATAGCTGCGCTCCTCTCCCGAAAGAGCCTCGACTTCGCGCTGCAGGTTCGCAAACTGCTCGGCGCCCAGGAAATCGGAAACTGCCGTGATCCGGTTAGCGAAGGATGGCACCGGGTGCCGGGAAAAATCCATGGCCGGACTACGGAGGTATCTTTCGCCGTGCCCAGATAGGTTGCTAGCCTCTTATAACGCCGCGCACGCCGGATCGACATTGCACCAATGACGCCTCCTGTGACAGCCGCAACAGCTCCAATCTCAATGATCATCGCTGGGATGTGTCCATTCCTGCTGGTTCGTCGTTCGTGCTGCCCAAGGCTGGCCGGTCCGGTTGGCGCGGCGGATCCCATGGATAACGGCGGCGCTGATGTATTGGGCGCGGCAGTAGCGCGGTACGGTCAACATTTTCCGCACGTGGTGCCAAGCCATGGACCCGCACATAGAGTTCATCGATGATCGAACCGCCGTTGGCACTGGCCGCAATCTCGGTCCACGAAACCGGCTGACCGATCGTCGCCCGGATGGCGGTGCCGATGTGGTGACGGAACTCTAAGACGAGAAGGGAGAGCCGGAGCGACAGGCTGTACCGGCTCACGAAATGGAAAAGGGCCGAGTTCTGCCCCTCGAAATATACCGGCAGGACTGTGGCGCCTGACTGCTGAATAAGACGGGCAGTAAACAGTTTCCACGGCAGTTCTTCCGCTGTGCTGAAAGGCTTTTCCGCCGTTGCCACACCGCCAGCGGGGAAAATAACGAGGGTGACGCCCTCTTTGAGAAGCCGCCGGGCTTCCATTCGCGTCTTGAGATTGGTCGCCAGCGCCTCTTTCGTCTCGATGAAATCGATTGGGAGCCCAAGCGCCTGGACCTCCGGCAAACGCATGAAATCGGCATTGAGCAGAGAGCGGTAAGGTCTGCCAATGCGCTCGGCGATGGACAGGATTGCGATACCGTCGGCGATACCAAACGGATGGTTGGCGATAATGACGAGCGGACCGTCCGGCAGGCGGGCGTGCCAATCTGCTGCGGCGTTTATCTCAAGCCGTGTTCCGATCATTTCGAGCGCATCGCGCCACATGTGTGGGCCGCCAGCACTCGTGGCACGCCAGCGATGATAGATCTTCAGTAGCCTGCGGCGGCCGGAAAGGTTCTCGATGGTGCGGATAAGCCAGCGCCGGATGGGTGGGGTGCTTGCCGTTGCGTAGCTCAGTTCGTGGGAGGTCATGCGGAGCTGGGATTACCGCCAAAATGTTGCTGTTTACGGCTGAAAACGCCGGCGCGATCAGACATTTGATTGAATACAGGAACCGCATGGCAGCTCTTTGACAGTGTGCGGCAGTTGCCATTTCCTCATTTATCTGTACACGAATGACGTATAGCGGCCCGAGACATGGGTGACATTTCGTAGTACCGGACACATGGGTTGCTCTTTCCGGAAAAATCGTGGAGGCCCACGCCAGGGCAACTACTCCTGCCAAGCATACGACCGTGAGTGCGTTCGGGGGCAAGCGGTCTAGGAATTGCTGCGCGGGGACAAAAAATGTCTAGCTCGCCTGACTCAGTCCGTGGAAGGGGAACACCTTTTGGGTGCGCCACAAGGCAAAGTAGCGGCGGTCTATGAAGCTTCGATGAAGGGAATTAGCTCAGCAAAAGCGCTTTGCTTCAAGTGGGGCTGGGTGGCTGACTCTTTCCGCCGTGAGCGGCGGCTTGCCCGTCCCCCGAGTCCCGCGCCTGTTTGGGAAACCGCGCATGAGATAAAGCCTTCGTAAAAACGATAAGATGCCTCCTGTATAATAAGATCGAACGCACACGGCATCCCGCAAGGACCGAACTCATGAGATTGCTCTTTCTTCCTTTTTCAGCACGATACATTGCCCTTACTCTAGCGCTTGCCGGCACCGTGATGCTTGCCACGGTCGCTTATCAGAACGCGGATCTGATCGGTTATCTCACCTTGCCGCTTTCCGTTTTCGGGTTTTTGACGCTGGTTGGCGTGCGCGATTTTTTCCAGAAGAAGCATGCGATCCTTCGC
>JBAUNL010000007.1:0-2768 GCA_049579205.1 Rhodomicrobium sp.
GTTCGGCCGGAACAGATGCCGTTCGACAATGTGCTTAACAAACACTTCGATGGCGGCGACTATCCGGAATGCCTGCGGCGGGCTGTACAGGAAATCGGGGTCGAGCGCATTCGCGAGCGGCAGCGGGGTGGTGAGCCGGACGGCCGCCTCATCGGGGTCGGTCTCGCGATCTTCTGTGAGCAGGGCGCTCACGGCACCTCGGTTCTTGCGAGCTGGGGACGGCCGGTTGTACCGGGCTATGAGCAAGCAACTGTGCGGCTTACCTCAGATGGGGATCTCGAAGTCCGCGTGGGTACTCATTCGCATGGACAGGGTCATGAAACGACGCTGGCGCAAGTGGCTCACGAAGTGCTTGGTGTCCCGTTTGAACGCATCAAGGTTCTACAAGGCGATACGCTTTACTGCCAATTCTCGACGGGAACCTGGGGATCGCGATCCATTGTCATGGCGGGTGGCGCGGTGGCGAATGCCTCCCGTGCTCTTGCAGAGCGAATAATCCACATCGGAGCCTGGCTTCTGCAGGCAAACCCGAAGGAGGCCCGGATCGAGGATGGCGCCGTCGTCTCCGGGGCTGCGAGCGTTTCCTTCCGTGAAGTGGCGCGTGCCTGGTATCTGCAGCCCCAGCAACTTCCGCCGGATGTTAACACGGGCGGGCTCGAAGTCACTGCAGGATATCGCGCGGGCCGCGACGGCGGTACATTCAGTTATGCCGCCCACGCAGCTCTCATAGCAGTTGACCCAGAGACCGGCCTTATTGAATTGCTGGATTACGTCGTGGTCGAAGACGGCGGCAGACTTGTCAATCCGATGATCGTAGATGGACAAGTGACCGGAGGGACTGTCCAGGGCATCGGCACTTGCCTCTACGAGGCCATGCCCTTCGATGTCCAAGGCCAGCCTCTCGCATCAACGCTTCTCGACTACACACTTCCCGGCGCGGCAGAAGTGCCGGACATTCGCATCTTTCATATGGAGACGCCCTCACCCTACACCGAGTTCGGCGTCAAGGGCATTGGCGAAGGTGGCGCGGTCGCTCCGCCGGCGGCGATCGTCTCCGCCGTAAATGACGCGCTGCGGCCGCTCAGTGTGGAATTGAACGAGGTCCCGCTGACGCCGGAGAAAGTCTTGGCGGCGATCATGTCGGCTGGGCTGCCTAAGCAGAATGCGGCGGCAGCATGAAGCCTGCGCCTTTCGATTATTACCGGCCTGGGGATATTGCGGAGGCGTCATCTGCATTGCAGGAAGCGAATGGCGGCGCGAAGCTTATTGCCGGGGGACAATCCCTTGGGCCAATGCTCAATCTTAGGCTCGTTCAGCCTCACCTGCTTGTCGATATTACTGGCGTCGAAGAGCTTAGCGATTTCGACGAGGATGATGAGAACTTAAGGATCGGTGCTTGCATCACTGCCTCCGATATCGAAGACCAGCGCATTCCCACACATGCGGTGCCTCCGCTCGCGAAGGTGGCCGGAGGGATCGCCTATCGCGCCATCCGCAATCGCGGGACCATCGGCGGGAGCCTCTGCCACGCTGACCCCGCCGCCGATTGGGTCAATCTCCTCCCAGCGCTTGGGGCAAGTTACGTCCTTGCGGACGCGCGGGGCACGCGAACCGTTCCAGCTGAGGAGTTTATGACGGCTGCTTTCGAGACCTCCCTAAAGCCGTCCGAGATCCTGCGGACGGTCATCATTCCCAAGCTGTCAGCAGATGCGCGTTGGGGCTATGCAAAGATATCGTGGAAGACAGGCAAGTTCGCCATGGCTATCGGCATTGTAATCTCCGATCCTGGCCGTGGCATTTTTCGTGCACTCATCGGCGCAACTCATGGAAAACCCATCATTCTAGTCGATGCTGTAGAGATCCTCAGCCATGGGCCCGGCAAAGGCGTCAAGGTCAATGAAACGCGGTTTATTGAGATTATGGAGAAAAGCGGGATCGCCGAGGGACCGGCTCAGCGACTTCATCTTGTTGCCTTGCGGCGCGCCGCTACCGAAGCTTTCGCGTCGTGACCGATATCAGCCTTATTGTGAATGGCAGCAGGGTTACAGGCTCTGTTGAGCCACGTACGCATCTTGCGGATTTCTTGCGGGAGCATCTGCACTTCACCGGAACGCATCTGCGATGTGAGCAAGGGGTTTGCGGGGCCTGCACCATTCTCATCGACGGAGCCCTCGCTCGCTCCTGCCTTACCTATGCCGTCTCATGTCAAGAAGCTGAAGTCACGACCATCGAGGGGCTCGAATATGACCCCATCATGGAGAAATTGCGGGATGCGTTCAGCCGGGAGCATGGGCTGCAATGCGGTTTCTGCACACCTGGGATGCTGATTACCGCGAGGGATATCGTCACGCGCTTGCCGCATGCAGATGACAAGCGGGTCCGCGTGGAACTCAGCGGCAATCTATGCCGGTGCACCGGCTATGCCGGTATCGTGCGCGCAGTCTGCCGCGTGCTTGACGAGTGCAGGACACAGGAGGTAACCGCGCCGCCTGGGCGCATTCGTCTGGGCCCCGTGGGAGTGCGGCAGCTTGTGCGGCAAGAGAAGCCGGTTGAGATTGCCGCACCCATCGTAGAGGCGCCTGCCCGGCCCCCGCAGGACTTTGTGGACTTGGGTCTCGGTATGCGGCCACCCAACCTGGAAACGCAGATTACATTCACGGTAAGACGCCCTGCCGGCGAAGTATGGGCCGCGTTTCAGGATCTCGAACGCGTGGCGCGGTGCATGCCCGGAGCCAGCCTGACGAGCCCACCCTCCAATGGGCATGTAC
>JBAUNL010000008.1:0-4204 GCA_049579205.1 Rhodomicrobium sp.
CGGACCTCTACTTCACGCAGCTTGGCAATGATCTCTTCCGGTTTGGCTCGTTTCGCCATCTCTCAGCTCCATTTGCGAAGCCGAGACTAACCGATTCACCTGACCACTTTCCGGGTAGCAGACCAGACCCTCTTCTCATTGTTTTCGCCGTCACCAAGAAGCGTGCCGACAAGCGCACTATTGTAGAGTGCAAAGGCGTAATTCGGGCTTAGAGAAATGCTGCGCTCCATCCATGGCAGGCCGGCTTCGAGATCTCCCGCCAACCATTCGGACCGGCCCATCGTCAGGTTGACAAAGGGATCGAGCGGGTCGAGTTCCATAGATTTCGCGGCATGCGTCCGGGTCTTTAGTCTCTCACCCTCGAGGTCAGACGAGAAGCCGAGAAAAGCATTCTGAAAATGCGTGAAGGAAAGGCCTGCATGTGCGCGGGCAAAGCCTGGATCGGCCTTCGCAGAGTGCGCAAAGAAGTGAGCCGCCAATTCGTTGTCCTGCCTGTTGAAGCGGTACATATGCCGGAGCCCGCGATGATAGGACGCCCAAGCATCCAAATGCTCGGTCGGAATCTTTGCCGCCTGCAAGGCCTCAGAAAGCTGGATACGGGGTTCCAACGCACTCACAATCTGGCCCGCCAGCGCCGATTGCATATGCATGATCTCGTTAACGGGCGTGACAAAGCGATCTGCCCAGATCACGTTGCCATCTGGTGCCCGGCAGAGTTCGACCGTGATTACGCATCGCTGCCCGTGCTCCATGATCGTACCGGTCAGAAAGTAACCAGCCCCGAGGGTTTCGCCGGCCCTTGCCAGATCGACCTCCTGTCCGCGGAACTGGAATAACGACCCGCGGGCAACGACCAGGAGCCAATGGAGCCGGGAGAGCTCAAGAATAACCTCCTGCGAGAGAGCGTCGCCCAGCAGGCCGAGCTGTAGCTCCTGAGACAAAGGAAACAGCGGCAGCACAGCGATCTTGGGCGGAGCCAGAACCTGACAAAGGCTGGGGTCCTTATGATGCAGGTCGTTAGCAGGGAAGACTGTCTCTTGGGCTGACGTTGCGGCTTCGACAGAAGCGGCGAACTGAAAGCCCCGGCCTCGGAGCGTGCGTATATACGTTTGATTTTCGCCACTATCGCCAAGCGCCTTGCGAACCGACTTGATGCAACTCGACACCGTCGCATCCGAAACGGAGCGGCCTTGCCAAACATGTTGTATGATTGCTTCGCGCGAGAGAACCTGACCGGCGTTTTCGACAAAAAAGCAAAGCAAATCGAACACAAGCGGCTCGACGTGAATGTCGCCTCCGTGCGTTTTCAGACAAAATTGCACTGTGTCGAGTTCGAATTGATCGAAGTGGTATCTCATGAAATTAGCTACTCGCGTCGGAGGTGATCGAACCTCAGCTTGGGAGGCCGGCGCTTACCTTCTACTTCTCCCCCAGCAATCTCCAACGAATCTCCGCGCAATCCCCACATCCCATTCAAGCACGGCGCGCAAAGATTAGCGATGGTGGATTTCGATGAATGCGCGCTCCGTATGAGCAAATGGGAGTAGGAAATGCTTGCAACGAACCATATGACCACCGAACCAGACTACGCGGGCATCAAGACGAAACAGAACGCGGCCTGGGGGTCGGGTGATTACGCTAGGATTGGCACCACCTTGCAAATTGTCGGCGAGAGCCTTGCCGAGGCCTTGGATTTGAGCCCGGATTCCAAGGTGCTCGACGTGGCGGCGGGCAACGGCAATGCGACGCTCGCCTTTGCGCGCCGCTGGTGCAATGTAACCTCAACCGACTACGTCGAAAGGCTCCTGGCACAAGGCCGCGCCCGGGCGGAAGCGGAATCGTTGAATATTACATTTCAGATCGCGGACGCCGAGCAGCTTCCCTATGAAAATAACGCCTTTGACGCGGTGGTCTCAACCTTTGGCGTGATGTTTACGCCAAACCAGCTCAAGTCAGCCAGTGAGCTTGTTCGCGTCTGCCGCGCGGCGGGTAAGATTGGCTTGGCGAATTGGACGTCAGAAGGGTTCATCGGCCAGGTCTTCAAGGCACTTGGCAAGCATGTCCCGCCGCCTGCCGGCGTGGAGTCTCCCGCAAGGTGGGGCAATAAAGCATGGATCGAGGAGGTCTTCGGGGCCAAAGGCCGTTCCATCGCAATCAACGATCGAACCTTCCTCTTCAGATACCGGTCGCCGGACCATTTCGTGAACTATTTCCGCTCCTACTATGGGCCCGTCCATAAGGCGTTTCTCGCTCTTGATCCCGCAAAGCAGACCGCGTTGAGTGCAGACTTGCACGCGACAATCGAGCGCTTCAACACAGCTACCGACGGCTCGATGCGGGTGCCTTCCGCTTATGCCGAAATCATCATCACCAAGGTATAGAGAATCCCCTTGTTAAAGCTTGGGGGAAAGCCTTCGCGAGGATGATTGCCAACTTCGCGACGGCGTTCGGCCCAAGCCCGTCAATGAAATGCGAGAATTGATATGATCGAGGAAGCCCGCGGACATCGATTACGACGAATTTGGAACCGGGACGACGCTTGTGCTTGTACCCGGATCATGCAGCACCGGCGCCGCGTGGCGGCCCATGATCGCCAATTGGAATGGCGAAATGCGATGTGTGACCACGAGCCTTCTTGGCTACGGAGGAACCACGGAACGGCGTACCGCGCGCGATACCTTCATCGCTCATGAAGCTGAGGTGCTGGAGTCGGTTATCCGAAGAACTGGCGGTTCCGTCCATTTGGTGGGACATTCCTTCGGGGGGCTTGTAGCACTCGCTGTGGCACTTCGAAATCAGGTGGACCTTGCAAGTCTGATCGTCATCGAGGCACCCGCGGTCGGGGTGTTGCGAGACAATGGAGAACTTCGGCACTATCACCACTTTCGGGACATGACCGATGCCTATTTCGCTGCCTTCAACGATGGAGATTTAGAAGCGATCGCAACCATGATCGACTTCTACGGTGGGGCCGGCACTTTCGCCTCATTCCCGCCGCCCGTTCGAGCCTACGCGGTGGAGACGACGCCGGTAAACATTCTAGATTGGGCAAGCGCGTACGGTTTCTCGCCGCCGGGGGCATCGCTGGCCGCTATGGAAATTCCCGCCCTCGTCCTTTGCGGTGGTGCAAGCCACCCCGCCGTTCGGCGAGCCAATGAGCTTCTTAGTCAATTCATGAGAAGCGCTGCTCTTGTCACCGTTGAGGGGGCTTCGCACTTCATGATAGCAACACATGCAACCCAGATAAGCCGGTTGATCGCAGAGCATGTTAACCAGGCTGAGATCGCGAAGGCAGGAGGCGAAACCTTTGCCAGTGAGGGCGAGCCTCAAGCTCAGTTTGTTTCCGAGAAGGCCGCCTAGCTTCGAGCTGAGCCAGACCAAGGGTAGAATGTCCGGGTGGGGTCACCTGCAGCCATGGGATGGCCTAGCCGAAACGATTACCTCGATCGCTTATTGGTCTTCAGAATGCGCCCCGTTTGCGTTCCTCACTCGCTCCAGCTTTCGCCATATGGAAATAACCCGGCCGCGCCGAAAAAGCGGTTTAGCTCTTCCATCCTTTCGAGATTGGCATTCAGATGGGCTTCCTACGATTGTTGCACAAATGGCGCAATGACATCAGCCGACACGACGGCTGAGATACTTTTTCACTTTCTTGTACCCTGAAGTTACGCCGCCGGCACCAAATAGACTGTAAGATTCATCACAGCCCGCAACATTGGT
The DNA here is from genome assembly GCA_049579205.1 of Rhodomicrobium sp. Lineage (GTDB taxonomy): Bacteria > Pseudomonadota > Alphaproteobacteria > Rhizobiales > Rhodomicrobiaceae > Rhodomicrobium. The sequence continues at coordinate 3,721 of JBAUNL010000008.1, forward strand.
TTCGGTGCTTTATTCCGGTTCGCACTCGTGATGCCAAAGAAGCAACTTGGGTTGAGCTTCTCGAGCCTGCAGAGGGCGTAAGCGGCGCAAGGGGTACGGGCTCAACGGCGCGGCGCCCCGCAATGCTTAACCGGCTTGCGCTGCGGGTCATTGCGAGGGCGATCATATCACCTTCGGCAACGGTCAAGCTGCACAATCAACCAATAAAATTTTATGCAGTGCTTTTACAAAGGGGTTATGCTCGCAGTAAGCGGGGGACAACAAAAAACTATACCCCGTGTGAATGCATAAGGAGGAGACGTCAAGTGATGCAGGTTATGGTCAATGGAAAGCAAGTGGAGACCAAGGCCGATCCCAGCATGCCGCTTTTGTGGTTTCTCCGCGATGAATTAGGGCTAACCGGCACTAAATTTGGATGCGGAGCGGGACTATGCGGAGCCTGTACCATCCATCTTAACGGAACGGCAGTGCGGGGTTGTCAGAC
>JBAUNL010000009.1:0-10652 GCA_049579205.1 Rhodomicrobium sp.
CATAAGGCACAGCCCGAGAGCGGCCGTCGCACAAATCGCGATGTTGGCTTTTTGCATGGGGACCTACTTTCTGTTTTCTGGTCCGTACAAAGCGCTCCCTTGCTCCCAAGGATCAGTCTGGCATTGATCGGATTAACAGGAAGTAACCATTCTTGAGCCGGACACTGGCGCACAGGCTTTTCACATGAAGAGAGCGGTATCTCGCCCAATCTAACGAGCTAACTACTGCGCCAGCCTGCAATCCTGCCCAGAGGAGGGCGTTTCTAATTTTCAGCCCCCTAAAGCTGCAACAGAACTTCGCCACCCCCAAAGCCAAATCCGAGGCTCTGGCGGGTATTGCATTGCTCTGTTACAGCGCATTGCTCTCAATCAAGATCTAAGTAGTAGAGCCTCAATCCGGACTGGCGCATCTCATTTACACCTGCTGTTTTCTCTTCAACTCACCTGGCAAGTGCGACAGGTTCTCTGTAAGCCTCGCCTTTTGCCATCATTGCCCAAGCCATCCTGGCGAGCTGAGCTTTCAGGCGACGGCTCTTCTTAAGATTAAGAATTAAGAACATAGATAATCCATTTTCAATAACAGGGTTTAAGGGAACCTGAATTCGCGAAGCCTACGATTGAAATGGCCAGCGCGCTCGCTGCGAGTCTTATGTTTCAACAATCGAGGATCAAATGAGGAAACTCGCCATCGTTGCCGCCTTCCTTGCGGCTACGTTCTTTTCGGGAAGCGCCTTCGCTTTGACGGCCGGTTCGACTATTGGGGTTCGGGCTCCAAATGGCGCCGTGAATGTCAGCTATTGCCATCGTCATCACTATCATCATCGCGGATGCTGCACTATCCTGCGAAGCTGCTGTACTTGCGGTTGTGGCTGCGGCCTGTTTGGCGGCTGGTTCTGAGATATGGATTGGCTACTTAGGTTGTGACAATGGGGCTCTGCGGATGGAGGCGCGCCGGCGAGGCGGCCGAAGACTTGCCACTTCGCTGCACCGAATAAACGGCCTCCTCCGTCAAGCACTGCGCCTTCACGCGGAACTGACTGTTGCGCGAACGTTGGTAGGATCGGCGCAACAGGGCAAACGGCTGCCGCCTGTCACAGCTCCCAGCGCATAGCCGAGTAGGCTGAGGGAATTTCACCCCGAGCCCCTCACAGATCCGGACTTGATACTCTCGCATCATCCGGCTCGTGCCATCGATCGAAGGCTGCCGCCTTCCGCTGTATGCCGGGCTCCTCCTGTTGCCAGTTGGCCCGGCCCAACGCCGATGATCTGCCCCCTTCGCTCCAGCCCCATTACAGGGCCTTCAGCGCTCACATGAGGGCAGAGTTGGTCAAGGGGTTTGTTCAGGAATCCGGAGGTATGCTCAATCCTTCCTTAGCCGCTCAATCCAAGGTCTGAGCCCGGTTGCAAGACCCGGTGGCGTCGCTTCGCCCTGCCGTTCCAAACTCACATACGGTCGCCGATCAGTATCGGCCGCACCAACATCCCGCTTGCGTGCGGTAAGGACCCAGGGGGACGTGACCAGTCTACTACCCGGCATTGAAAGCCATGCGACGAATCGCATCACAACGGCATTTCCGGAACATGCCCGGGAATCACAAGCTCTGCCGCCGTCGCGGCGACAACGTCCTCCACCGCTACTCCGGGGGCAGTCTCAAGTAGCGTTGCGCGGCCGTCCGGGAAAGCGATTACCGCGAACTCAGTGACGGCCAGATCCACCGTCCGGATCGAGGTAATAGGCAGCGTGCAGCGGCGCACGATCTTCGATGCCCCCTTGGCGGTATGCTGCATCGCGACAATGACGCGCTTAGCACCCGAAACCAAATCCATGGCTCCGCCCATTCCGGGCACCATCTTGCCTGGGATCATCCAGTTCGCGAGCAGGCCGGTTTGATCAACCTGGAGGCCGCCAAGAACGGTTAGATCGAGATGGCCGCCTCGAATTAGCCCGAACGACATTGCGCTATCGAATGTGCAGGCGCCTGGCAGCGCCGTGACTGGCTTGCCGCCAGCGTCTGTGAGGGTGGGATGCGCCATGCCCTCTTCAGGCGGCGCGCCGGTTCCAATCAGGCCATTTTCAGACTGAAAAAACACGCGCATTCCTTCCGGCAAATAATTTGCGACGAGAGTGGGAATGCCGATCCCGAGATTCACCAGCATCCCCGGTGAAAGCTCCCGGGCGATGCGGCGCGCGATGATCTCTTGCGGTTCCATGGCGCCCCTTACTGATTGGTGACGAGGTAGTCGACGACTGGTGCGGGCGTCACAACATGGTCTGGCGATATCACGCCGACCGGAACGATGTTGTCCGCGCAGGCGATGACGGTTTCAGCCGCCATCGCAATCACCGGGTTGAAGTTCCGTGCCGTCAGCGCGTAGCTAAGGTTGCCCATGTAATCGGCAAGAAAAGCGTGAACCAACGCAAAATCCGCGCGGAGTGCGACTTCGAGCAGATAAGGTTTGCCGTCTGCTACGATCCGTTGTTTGCCCTCTTCGACGGGTGTGCCGATTCCCGTCTGCGTGAGCACGCCCCCCAAGCCATGTCCACCAGAACGGATGCGTTCAATAAGAGTACCCTGAGGGACGAGCTCTATCTCTAACTGGCCAGCTGTCATCTGACGCTGGGTTTCCGGATTCAGGCCGATATGGCTGACGATGGCCTTGCGGACGCGCTTGGCGCCAATAAGCTTGCCAATGCCTCTTCCAGGGCTCGCAGTGTCATTGGCGATGACCGTGAGATCGCGCTTTTCCTGGCCGAGGATTTCGTCAATTACACGCTCGGGGGTGCCGACACCCATGAAGCCGCCAATCATCAGGCTTGCGCCGTTAGGGATCAGGGCTACGGCTTGCTCAAGGGAAATCGTTTTCATGCCATCACCCAGCCTTGAGCGGCTCCCGTCCGATCACCTGAAATCAGCGCTAGCGTATGCCGCGCGACCATCAGTTCCTCATCAGTGGGTATTACGTAAACTGCGACCGCGCTCCCGGCGCGGGAAATCACTTGCTTAGCCTCAGCGTTCGCAGCCGGGTCAAGCGCCACGCCTAACCAGGAAAGTTTCGAGGCAATCCCCTCGCGAACCAGCGAAGAGTTTTCCCCGATACCTGCCGTGAAAACGAAGGCATCGAGCCCGCCCAGCGTAGCGGCAAGCATGCCCGCGAAGAGTCCAACCCGGTATACGAAATAATCAATTGCGAAACGCGCGAGGTGGTGATCACTCTTTTCGAGTTCGCGCATGTCGTTGCTGATCCCGGAAAGGCCTTTCAGGCCGCAATCGCGGTAAAGCAGGTCTAGGATGGAATCGGCACTCATACCCTTTGCAGTTAACAGATAAAGTACGACACCCGGATCGAGTTGTCCCGGCCGCGTCCCCATCGGCAAGCCGTCAAGCGCCGTAAATCCCATGGTGCTTTCGATGCTGCGGCCATTTTCGAGCGCGCACATCGAGGCGCCGCTGCCCAAATGGGCAACGATGACCCTTCCCCTCGCTTTGTCAGGGACAATCTCCGCCACGCGCCCAGCAATATATTCATAGGAAAGGCCGTGAAACCCATAGCGCCGGACGCCCTCATCGTAAAATTTCCGGGGCATGGCATAATGGTCTGCCAAAGGGCCGTGGGCGCGGTGAAATGCGGTATCGAAGCAGGCCACCTGAGTTAGTCCCGGCCGATCGGCGAGCAGCGAGCGTATGGGGGCCAAGTTATGCGGCTGGTGCAACGGAGCCAGCGGAATGTAGCGCTCCAAACGGCTCAAAACTTTTTGGTCTATGAGAACGGGGCGAGCGTAGTCCGGGCCTCCATGCACGACACGATGGCCTACCGCGATGGGGTCGATGCGAAGCTCGTCGCGAAGCCAGGCGCCCGCTATATTCAATGCGGCCGGCACGTCCGGCACCGTTTCATTTTGATAGGCGCAATCGATAAGTGCCCTGCCTACGGCATCTGCGGCGCTTAACTTGGGGCTCGTGCCGATCCCTTCTACTTTGCCCTTAATTTGACGCTTTGGCCGGCCGCTTACTTCAATCTCAAAGACTTGAAATTTGACGCTGGAGGAGCCTGCATTGGCGACAAGGATGGTGTCCATGCGCGCTACGCTGCCGGGAGTGCTACCGAGCGCCTGCGCGCATCGGCATAGAGGGCCGCGACCGCGCACGACGCCATCCGGGCTCTAAGCGAATCCGCCCGCGATGTAAGGATGATCGGAACCCTTGCGCCGAGAACGATGCCGGCGGCATCCGCCTTCATGAGGAAGGTCAGGTTCTTAGCCAGCATGTTGCCGGCTTCGAGATCCGGGACGACGAGGATCTGAGCCCTCCCCGCGACTGGCGACTTTATGCCCTTGATTTCCGCGGCCTCGGGGTCGATGGCATTATCGAACGCAAGCGGCCCATCAAGGATGCCGCCGGTGATCTGACCGCGTTCGGCCATTTTGCAGAGCGCGGCGGCGTCGATCGTCGAAGGAATTTTTGTAGTGACGGTTTCAACCGCGGAAAGGATGGCCACCCGCGGCGTTCCTTGCCCGGTCTGCGTATATAGATCGATGGCATTCTGGACGATGTCGCGTTTGCAATCGAGGTCGGGAAAGATGTTGATCGCGGCATCCGTAATGAGCAGCGTCTCCTTATAGGCTGGCACATCCATTACAAAGACATGGCTTATCCGGCGGCCCGTGCGGAGGCCCGAAGTCGCGGAGGTAACACTGCGCATAAGCTCGTCCGTATGGAGGCTGCCCTTCATAAGGGCCTCGCCCTTGCCCTCGTGGATGAGCTCAACACCTTTCGCCGCAGCCGCTTCGCTATGGTCCGCGTTGACGATTTCGAAGGAACTGATGTCGAGATTGTATTTTTGAGCGACGGCTTTGATCTTTGCTGCAGGTCCCACAAGCACCGGCTCAATCAGGCCGGCTTTCGCGGCGTCCACGGCGCCCAGCAACGATGTCTCATCGCACGGATGCACGACAATTGTTCTTGGCGGCCGCACTCCTTTGGCGCGCGCAATGAGCTGTTCATACTTGGCATGCGGCCTCTTCTCTAAAATGTCAGTGGTGCTCATGCCTTGTGCTCCTTCCATTTCGAGAATTCGCAGCGGAGGTTTCGAGGGCGGCAGGGGTCTCCTTGACTTTCGCCATCTTCTTCGCAGGCTCTGCGCGCGAGGGCTTCGAGACTGACGCAGGCTCCTCCAGCTCCAGTCCGAAGAGGCGCTGGATTCTGAGCAAGCGCACTCCGGTCTCACCGGTAAAATCTTCGCTTGCTGCGAGAACTGCCTTGATTGCATCGAAGGCCTTGCGCCGCTGGCTATGATCGGCGGCCAGCATGCTGGGTATCGCCTTAAGGGTGGCTTCCGGATCGAGCAGCAGCATGAAGAACTGCTCCCGCGCGATTGCCTTGAATTGGGCCAGCGTGAGCCGCCGCTTGGTTTCCGATAGGCGCATCCTCCGGAGCGCGTTTACGCCGCGCTCATCGACTCTTTTCCTGGCGCCGCCCGCGTAAAGCAGCCCGCGGATCGCACATTCCATCAAGCCGCCTTCGCCGATCCTGGATTTGAGGTCCGCGATGCGCTCTTGAATTAATGCTCGATGCAAGGTGGATTTGGGCGCCTTGCGCAGCAGGCGTTCGGAGGCAGGGTCGACTCCCACTGCGGCTTGCGTGGCTGGCGAGCCGTACACCGAAAGAAATATGGACTCCGCCATGCTGTCGCGCAGTTCACCGCTGCTCTTGAGCGCATGGGTGATTTGCTGCGAGGCTTCTTCCTGCGCGATGATAAATGGATTTTCCGAAGAAGCCGGGCTTCTGTTTTCGCGGACCAGCTTCGCAGCCTGAGCGATTACGGCGGCAAACGGGTTTGCATCGCTCAATAGCTCATATTGCATCCGCAGCGGATGCAACTTCCGGAGCCACTCAGCCAAAGCCGGAGTCATCCATGCCCGCACGAAAGGCTGCACGAAGGTCCGGTAAAGAGCAAGATTGGCTTTGGAAACGTGGGCTACTGCATCGAACATGCGATCGTTGTCCGGCTCGTGCCCGCCAAGCGCGCGGATGTCGTTCAGCGTCCGTTCCTCGCAACGCATCACCCAGTCGCCCGATACGAGATCGGCGCTTGCCGTGCTTTCGGACTTGGGTTCGAACCGCGCTTCGTAAAGGCCGGGAGGCAGTAAGTCGATAAGGTCAATGTTGCTGGAGAATTCGGCGTGTTCTTTCTTGGCCACCCCGCCTGAGACGAAGATGCCCAGATGCCCAGCCTTCTCGTGTATCGTGTACACGATCGTCTGTCCGTAGGACCTGATCTCATCGGCATCTTCATAAAGATCGAGGATCCAGCCGAGCGCCTGCTGCGGCGGAGTAATGTTGTCGCCCTTCGAGCAAAAGACGACGATGGGAGAGCGAATGTTGCGGAGGTCCACGACGGTGCCATCGGACCCTTGCACATGGCCAGCGGCAAGATTGTTTCCGATGAAGAGCTGATCGACGATGAATTGGATTTCTTCGGCATTAAGGCTCACATGTCCGCCCCACCAGCGCTCGAATTCCAAGTAGCGCGAAGCCTCCGTGTCGATCTTCGAATAGAGGTCGTACTGCTTTGTCCAAAGGGTGTTGGCCTGGTTCAGATTCTCAAAATTCTGCACCAGCCAGGCGCCATCGAATTTGCCCGCGCCCAGGTCGCTGGTCAGAGCCGTGACCCAGCTCCCGCCCAGCAAACCGCCCGTATAGCGCATGGGATTTTCGCCTCTTATCCCCGCCCAGTAGGATAGGGGCGAACCAGCGATTATGAGCGGCCCGAACAGCTCCGGCCGCCACGCAGCGAGCATCATGACGGCCCAGCCGGCCTGGCAATTTCCGATCACGCAGGGTTTGCCGTCTGCCTCGGGGTGCAGCGCGATCACCTTCTCAAGAAAAACGGCTTCGGCGTGCGCGATGTCTTCGATGGTCTGACCGGGCACCGGATCTGGCAGAAAGCCAATAAAGTAGCAGGGGTGGCCAGCTTTGAGTGCAACGCCGATCTCGCTGTCGGCCTTGAAACCGCCGATCCCAGGCCCATGCCCCGCACGGGGGTCGACGACCACAAAGGGCCGGCGCATTGCATCAATCCATACAGCCTTCGGCGGCACGATCCGCACAAGCAAGTAATTGACGGGCTTCTCAAGCGTGCGGCCGTCTATAATAACTTCAACACCGTAATTTAGAACGTGGGGCGCAATTTTACTTATGTGCTCACGGTACTGATTTCCGCGCTGCTGCATGGTATCCCAAAACAAGACCTGGCGTTGAGCCATATCCAGCGCGTATTCGAATGCGGCCCCGAGATATCCGGCAGACTGTCCATTCATTGGAACTGTCCGGTCCTGGCTCATTGTTTTCGCCCATATTGTCCCGGGTAATACGAATACACCAAAGATATGCCTAATGGCCAAGCAACAAGGGATATTGGTCTATAGCCGGTGAATATTTTGGCCTTAACATGTGTTGTTAGAGACTATAAAACCTTATGAAATATCATATGTGTACAAGCAGAAGTAATTAATGCTTTCATCAGAATACTGAAAGCACTGTCAGCCCAGCGGGTGACGCTGCGAGGAGCAAGAGGACAATGGCAGGCGGGAGTTCGGTGAGGGTCGTTGTCGCGGCATTCGCCTGCAACGGTGTGATCGCGGTCTCCAAATTCGTGGCGGCGGGCATCACCGGCTCGGCTGCCATGCTGTCGGAGGCGCTGCACTCAGTGGCCGACACCGGCAACCAAGCCTTGCTACTGCTTGGCCTGAAGCGCGCGGGCCGTCCCGCTGACGCCCGCCACCCCTTCGGCTATGGCAAGGAGCTCTATTTCTGGAGCTTCGTGGTGGCCGTCATCCTGTTCTCCATGGGTGCCGGCGTGTCGCTCTTCGAGGGGATACACAAGCTCAGGAACCCGCATCCGATCGAGAGCCCGATCATCAGTTACGTCGTGTTGGGCGTGGCCATCCTCTTCGAGGTTGCCTCGACCTATGTGGCGGTCAGCGCCTTCAACGAGCAGCGCGGCGAGCAGGGCGCGTGGGTGGCGCTGCGAGGCTCCAAGGACCCGGCTCTCTTCACCGTGGTGCTGGAAGACCTTGCTGCTCTCGCCGGCCTTCTCATCGCGCTTGCCGGCACCATCGCTGCCGACCTGCTGGGCTGGATCGCTGCCGACGCTGTCGCCTCGATCGCCATCGGCGTGGTCCTGGCGCTGGTCGCCGCCTTCATGAGCGTGGAGACCAAGAGCCTGTTAATCGGTGAGGCTGCCAGCAGCGAGATGGTGGAGGGCGTGCGCAAGCTGATCGAGGCTGAGGCCGCCGAGAGCTGCGTTATCCGCCGTGTTCACGCCATCCGCACCATGCATCTGGGACCCAACGACGTGCTGGCGGCCGTGCGCCTCGACTTCGACGACAGCGTCACCGCTGCCCGCGTCGAGCACATCATCGCCGACCTGGAACGGTCCATCCGTCAGCGCTACCCCGACATCCGCCAGGTCTTCCTCGCCCCCGCCACCACAGACCAGGCCGGGCCAAGGTGAGTTGGCTGTCCGTACCGGCACGCTGAGGCACCTGGCTAGAGCGGGCCGCCTTCTTCAGAAGCGCCTTAGAACGCCAGCTCGATCCGCGCGCCGATGAGGTATTCGAGTAGCGCCAGCCGCGAGATTGCTGCACGCGTTCGTGGCCCTTTTCGACGGAAGCCAATTGTCCGCTCCTAAGGCATCGCTGTAATTCGAGAAAGCCTTCGAGGCCAATTCAAATCCTTAGCAATTTTTGCACCAATCGGTGTAATCGGCCGTCACCCATTCGGCGGCGCTCCTCGCCGCCTCATGCAGCCAGTCCTGATCGCGCTGGTCGAGATCATTCAGGATCGCAAGCTTTTGCTGCTCCGTCTCAGCATGAACCGCCCCAAGATCAAAGCCCATGGCCTGCAGCAATTGCGCCGCATGCTTGGCATCGGGCTTTGGCGCCTCTGTGTCGGTGTTCTGCGCCAGATTGACCTTTCTCGCATCGGCGGCCAACCGGCGGAAGATGAAGCGGTCCGTGACGTCGAGCCAAGGGTCCGGGGAGCGATGCGGGCCGGTGGCCAGCTGCTTGAAAGCTATCATCGGCGCTGCGATTTGAGTAATTGTGCGTAACGCCCTGGCATGCCGGGCCGATGCGTTCTTAGTCCGTTCCGACTCTGCTAGAATCCCGGCATGCTGGTCCAAGCGCCTCGCAAGATCATCCATATCGATATGGATGCCTTCTATGCATCCGTCGAGCAGCGCGATGATCCAAGCCTTAAGGGCAGGCCCGTTGCCGTCGGCTACGCCGCCAAACGAGGTGTCGTTGCCGCGGCGAGCTACGAGGCGCGCGCATTTGGTGTCCGCTCGGCGATGCCCTCCACCACCGCCATACGCCAATGCCCGGGCCTCGTCTTTGTCCCACCCCGCTTTGAGGCCTATCGAGCGGTCTCACGCCAAATCCATGCAATCTTCGGAGCGTACACAGGGGTGATCGAGCCGCTCTCTCTCGATGAGGCTTATCTCGACGTCTCAGAGAATTTGTGCGGTTTGCCGACCGCCTGGGCGACCGCCAAGGAAATCCGCGCGCGCATTCTTGAGGAGACCGGTCTCACCGGTTCTGCAGGCATTTCCTACAACAAGTTTCTGGCAAAGCTCGCATCCGATTACCGGAAGCCCAATGGCCAGTTCGCGATCACCCCGGAGATGGGGCCTGCCTTCGTCGAAACGTTACCGGTCGCGAAATTCCACGGCGTGGGACCCGTCACGGCGGCGAAGATGCAGCGCCTCGGCATCATGACCGGCGCCGATTTGCGCGAAAAGCCCCTCGCCTTTCTGCGCGAGCATTTCGGCAACGCCGCCGCCTGGTATCAGGCCATCGCGCATGGGAACGACGATCGCCCCGTCGCTTCCCATCGCGTTCGGAAATCGTCAGGCTCAGAAACCACCTTTGCTCGCGACCTCACAGAACCTCCCGAAATCGAAGCCGGTGTGCGTTCCATGGCGGACGAGGTCTGGGCCTGGTGCGCGAAGGCGAGCGCCTTCGGGCGGACCGTGACGGTAAAAATCAAATTCGCCGATTTTCAGACCATCACGCGAAGCCGCAGCTTCGCGGGAGCCGTGATAACCCAAGATCACCTCAGGCGCGCGAGCCTTGATCTCGTTCGATCGATCTTTCCAGCGGCCAAGGGGATCCGGCTTGTAGGGGTCACCGTTTCGAACTTTGTGGAGGCTTGTGCGGAGGAAGAGCTTCCACTTTTTGGTCTATCAAAGCCCAATAGTGGATGATGGCCGACACGGCTTGCATCCCATCGGTCAGCGCTGCCGGTCCCGGCTGGAGGGACAAAATTCCCTCACAGAAACATTTCATCACGAACGCATTGTAGGGGGCGGGCATGACGCGGGATGAGACGGTTGCGCTTTTTTTGCAGGGCCGCGAAGCGTGGAACGCTTGGGCCAATGAGATGCTCTCCGAGCGAAAGACTATGGAGGCAGATGGCCGTTGGGCTGCAGATGTAGCCGCAGCCGGAAACCTGGCGCCAAAGAACGCCGAACCACGCTCCTGGATGGACGCGGCCCGGGCCGACTTCTCCCGCTGTCTTTTCGGTCCCCACAGCCCCCCGCAAAAGAAAGGGACAGAGGCAGAGGAGAACGATCGAAATGGGGGCGCGGAA
>JBAUNL010000010.1:0-2501 GCA_049579205.1 Rhodomicrobium sp.
TATGGCTGAACACCGAATATCTGGCCAAGTCGGAAGGCTTGCTCAGTCCGGTCACCGCTACCGTTGTCGTAGCATCGATCGGGGCAGCCGTTTTCATTCCTGTCGGGGAAGCGGCTTGGAAGACTGGTCAATGGTTCAAAGCCGTTGGCTGTTTCGCAGTGTTTCTGTTTATGGGAGCTTATGCGTTATCGGCGAGCGTCGAGAGAATCGGCTCTTACCGTGACACGAGCGTAGCTTCAGCCCAGATTGACAACGCAAGGGCTGGCTTGGCAAAAGAACCTTACGACGACGCGAAGAGAATCGAGTCGCGCGAGTGTACTAAGCCGGGCTTCAAGTGCCGGGCCGCCGAGGAAGCGGTAAAGCAGGCTCGCAAGAGTTTGCTTGAGAAACCGGTGCAGAGAGTGGCGGACTCAATGGCAACGCGCATCACAGCGCTGCTGCCGTTCCTCACTCCCGAACAGGTGCGGCTGTATCAGCCCATGACACTGCCGATAGGTCTCCAATTCGGTGGCTACCTGCTACTTGCTTTCGGGTTCGCGCCCGCGAGCGTGGCAGCCCAGCCAAGGCGCCGGAAGGGAAACCGGAAACGGAAGCCCAAGAAGGCGCTAGCCCAAAAGACACCGCCAGCTGCTAACGTGGTTGACTTCCCGGCGTCTCATAAGCAGGCGTAATGATCACGAGCCCGGCCGGAGAAATCCGCGTCGGGCTTTTTTGTTTTTAAAGAATCTGGTAGCTGCTACTCGCTAAGGTTGCAATTCTGTTGCGACAGCCTTCTTTTTCAAGGATTCCGGCATCAGAGGTTTATATGGCTCGCGTCACCGTCGAAGACTGCATCGATAAGGTTTCCAACCGCTTCGAGCTTGTCCTGCTCGCTGCTCACCGGGCACGCGCCGTTTCATCCGGGGCACCAACGGCCATCAATCGGGATAACGACAAGAATCCCGTCATTGCTCTGCGCGAAATCGCTGGAAGAGCCGTCTCGCCAGAGGACATCAAGGAAGACTTGATCCACTCCCTGCAGGCCCGTGCCGATGTGGACGAACCGGAGCCCGAGGCCGCACCGGCGCTTCCAGCGGCCGGGCGTGCCAATGTGCTTGGTCTGGATGATCGAGCCTCGGATGCAAAGATCGACCGGATTACGGAAGAGGAGCTGTTGCGGGGACTTGCCAGCAGCATTCCAACAGAAGCCGGCAGCGCAAGCCGCGACAAAAGCGAAGAGACTGGGGACGGCAGGAACGGCCGTTTGCTCTCCCGCAACTATCGATAACCAGACAGCGAATGATTACGGGCCTCGGCCGGGAAACCGGACCGGGGCTTTTTTTTTGCCCGCGATTTCAATTGAAGATGAAGCGCAGGTATAAGCTGACTCAAGCGGCTATGTATGCGACAACTTAAATAACGTTTTGATTGAGAAGAGATTAGGGGGGATAGGATGCCCAAGATTAGCCCCGAAATGGATGCAATACTAACGCATGCAGAGAAGAATGGCCTGTGCCTCTGGCAGGTTGATCCAGCTGATCCAAATGATAATGATGAAGCTACGGACGCCTGGGTAGATTTACTTTGGGATCCCAGCGAGGTGAGGCAAGCGATCATCGGATACACCCCTCAAGTGTTTCGTCACGACATGACGCACCACAGCAGATGGCAGATTGTTGACCCGCGAATTTTATATCAGAATCTGAAGGTAGAAGCTGAATTCGCTATGCAGCGCGCCGAAGAGTTCAAAAAGTCTTGGATAGATAAAACTCAACCTCTGCAGAAGCGAGTTCTGCGCAATTTCTAAGAGAGAGGGTATCGATGAACGCGCCTTCATGACATCGGCGGAGCAGCTCTCCCCATAATGAGCGTGGTGACCTTCCCGCCGTCCGCAAAGCAGTCGTAACGATCAAGCCCCGGCGCCGAAAGGTGACCGGGGCTTTTTTGTTTCAACCGGGCATTGCATTAAGAAATACAATAGAAAAGCGCCGTATGCTGAGCTTTCAGCCGGGACATGAGAGTGCCAACCATGGGAAGCCGGGCTGAAATATTGCAAGAACTTTCATGCTGTGACTCTGGGCCCGGCAGGAGCAATCCTCGCCGGGCTTTTTTGTCACAAGGACGTGCAGAAAGCTCAGGACTCTGCAAAGCCCTGAGCTTTCCGAACAGTAGCAAGTCTCGTGTTTTTGAATGGTAAGGGGATTTCGCTACCCAACGCAGTTTGCTTTCAATCAGAGTTAACAGGTCCTTGCTAGCAGCATTGTGCGCTGAGAGCGCTAAGACCGCATTCTTTCGTAGCCGGGACTGCGCGTCCGGTTATTTTAAGCTCCCTTTAAGCTCCGCTTAAGAACTTACCTTTCGTTAATCCGATCCTAGTTACACTCTGGGTGGGGAGAGAGCCGCGATTCATTTAGGGACCAGGCATTGGTATAAACAGTAAAGGGGTCTCGAAATGAAGAAACTCTACGTACCCATCTATGCAATAGCCGCCCTGGGGCTATGCCTTTTCTCCCAGAATGCGG
>JBAUNL010000011.1:0-4474 GCA_049579205.1 Rhodomicrobium sp.
AAGGCCCGCCGGCTGGCTGTTTCCGGGCAAGAACCCGGTCAACCCTCTGACCACACGCCAGCTGAACCGCGTCTGCCATATGGCCGCCCAGCTTGCCGGGATCAACAAGCGGGTCTCCCTCCACACCCTGCGGCATAGCTTTGCCACCCATCTTCTAGAGCAGGACATCGACATCCGTGTGATCCAGGTGCTGCTTGGACACGCAAAGCTCAACACGACGGCGCTTTACACGCGCGTGGCCACCACCACGATCCGCAAAGTGATGAGCCCGCTGGACCGGCTTTCGCTTCTTGAGAGGCGGAGCGATCCGCCAGCTTAGCCGCCAGCGGCAATGCCGCGTCCCGCGCTTGAGGTTGCGGATATCTTCCGCAGCCGGGGGCTGCCTGGCGTAAGGCCAATGCCAGGCATTTAAGCCTCGGCCAGCTGAAAGCGAGGGCCGCCATCGAAGCCTGCCGCACGGCGGAGCTTGGCGGCCATGTTGCGTCTTGCCAGGACTGCGGCCACACCCGCACTCGGCAAAGCTCCAGCCGAACAGCTCCTCGGCGGCCGGGTTCATGAATGTGACCAAGCCTTGCTCGTCAATTGTATACACCCCCTCGCCAAGGCTTCTCAGCGCGGCGTCACTGGTTTGCTTGCGCTCGCTAATGTCGCGCGCGATTTCGGCGGCGCCTAGGATCCCGCCACCTGCATCCCGGACAGCAGAGATGGAGACAAACACATCAACCGGACTTCCGTTTTTACGAAGGCGGATAGTCTCATAGGGTTCTAAACGCTCCCCGGCAACAATCTGCGTGACAATTCGGCGCTCCTCCTGCCGGTCCGCTGGTATGAGGATGCTTATCGGCTGCCCGACGATCTCCTCCTCGCGATAACCGAACAGCCTTTCAGCAGCAGGGTTGAAGCTTGTTACAACGCCGTCACAGGTCATGCTCAGGATGGCGTCGCTAGAAGAGGAGACGATGGCAGCAAGCCAAGTTGTAGTTGCCTCCGGCTGCCAGAGCCCGGCGTCTGTTTTTACTCTCCCCCTAGGTCGGTCCGTGGCTTCGCCCATCCCTAAGAATCAACCCTTTTTTACCGATACAGCCAAACAGTACATTGCTGCATAGCTCGCCAAGTGACGTTTAGCATACAGGTCCTAAACGCCTCTGGCTAATCGGCTGGAGCAACCAAACCAGCGGAGAGCATAATGGAAACTTCCGGTCTTGGCCCGACCCGGAGTAAGTTTCTGATTTGATATGCAATTCCGCCGAGAATCTGCGCCTGCAGCGAATCGGGGGCCTCCAGCAGCCAGAATGCCGCCTTGACCCGGGCGTTGCCCGCGGTCAGCCCGAACAAGCGGCACATAACGTATCCCCAGACTTTTGCCCGCCGATTGACATAGGCCCTTCGCTAGCATGCGGCATCGTTCATTTAATGATGAAAACCAGACGCTTCCGCTTCAGTCAGAGGCGTGTCGACAGGGTGTTGGCGAAAGTGGCCGAGGGCCTGTTTGATGTCGCCAGCCAGCAGCGAGCACAGATCCCGCGTTACACCGTGGCGGACGAGAACCCGCTGGATCACAACGCCTTGGCAGTTCGCTGGCAAAGGGTAGGCTGGCACTTGCCAGCCGCGGTTGCGCAGCCGGTCCGCCAAATCATAAAGGCTGAAACCGGAATCGGCCTCCGCTTTGATCGTCCAGCACACGGCTGGGATGCCCCTGTCCATGGCGCCGCCGTAGACGACTTCAAAAAGACCTAGCTTCTCAATTTCAGCGGCAAGGTACTGGGCCGATTTGTAACAGGCGTTGTGGACCTTACGATAACCTTCTTTCCCCAGGCGAAGGAAGTTGTAATACTGGCAGACGATCTGGCCACCCGGCCGTGAGAAATTCAGGGCGATGTCGCACATATCGCCTCCCAGGTAGTTCACCCGGAAGATCAGCTCTTCGGGAAGATCCCGCCGGTCGCGCCAGACCACCCAGCCAACGCCCAACGGTGCCAAGCCGAATTTGTGTCCCGAGGCGTTGATTGATTTCACACGCGGCAGGCGGAAGTCCCAAACAAGACCGGGCACACAGAAAGGGGCGAGAAAGCCGCCGCTGGCACCATCCACATGGATCGGAACATCCAATCCGGTTGCTTCTTGATACTGGTCCAATGCGTCTGACAGCGCCTGCACCGGTTCGAATTGCCCTGTAAAAGTCACCCCCAGCGTTGGCACCACACCGATGGTGTTTTCGTCACAACGTTTGACGGCCTCCTCGGGCGTCATCACCAGCCGCCCTGGCTCCATCGGGATCTCGCGGTGCTCGATATCCCAGTACCGGGTGAATTTGTGCCAGCAGATCTGCACCGGCCCCGTGATCAGATTCGGGTTTGCTGGCCGGCTGCCAGGCTGCTTTCCGCTTTGCTTCCCAACGGCGCTTCATGGCCAGGCCGCCCAGCATAGCTGCCTCACTGGAACCTGTGGTCGAGCAACCGATTGAGTTGGCGGCTGCGGGTGCGTTCCAAAGATCAGCCAGCATGTGGACGCAGCGTGCTTCGATTTCAGCTGTCTGCGGATACTCGTCCTTATCGACGATATTCTTGCCGATGCATTCGTCCATCAATTTATGCAATTCCGGCTCCTCCCAGGTCTGGCAAAATGTGGCCAGGTTCTGGCGCGAGTTACCATCCAGCATCAACTCGTCGTGGACAGCCGCATAAATCATGCGCGGATCGCGTTCGGGTTCAGGAAACCTGTACTTCGGCAGGCATCGCGAAAGCTCAACAGAAGCGTATATGTCGCCGTCCAGCATCTGCCGGATTGTATTCTTGTCATGCAGGGCCATTTTCGCTCTCTGGTTTTAAATCGAATAGTTCGCTAAGGCCGGTGCCAATCACGGCAAGCGTGCCCGGGATTTGACTGTTTGCGCAGGTCAAATTGCCAGGAGGGTGTCCGCCTCGGTTAAACTCACGTCGGCACCAGTTTCCGGCTGGACTGACCCGGCCTGCGCGGATGGCCAAGCCCGCTCTGCGGGCAGGCGAAAGGCCCGGCGGGGAGAGTATGTCTCCCCAGCGCACTGAGACATTCGATGGTTTAGGTGGCCGTTTCTGCGAAAAGCGAGACAAAATAATACCTCACCGCCGCGTTCGAGCATTCCATCGGAGCAATAAAACAAGACGCGCTCTTGCAAGGTGAAGGAGCGCTTAAGCACGGCCTTTCGGCAACTCCAATTCGTCGAGCCCGAGCGCCTCGCAGACTTGGCGAACCAAATCCGCATTTAGATGATGGTGTGATCCGGTCAACGGCAGCTCTGCGGTGCGCCCCTCGCGGTGGATAGTCAAATGTCCATGACCCTCGCCGCGATGATGTGCTTGCGTATCGAAACGGCACCCCTGCTCTGCCAGCCACTTTCGGAACGTGTCGATTTCCATTGATGCTCTCCCTTATCCAGAAATGCCGGCTAGCCGGTGTCGCGGCTTCGCAAGAGCCGAATGAAAATTGCCTGTTGCCCTGTCTCAGCGGTTTCTTCGGAAGGGCTGAGGCGCTCGCCCACGGACAAGCTGTCAAAGCCGCTCGCGGCAATGCTGTTCCGATGCAGCGATGGAGCCGTAATCTCGAAAGAGCGATTTGATCATGCCGTGCGGTCATCCTCCTCATGCGTTTTGACGTGCCCTTGTGGCTTGCGGAGCATATCTTCGAGCTGACGGTGAGCGGCACGGAAGGCGTCATGGATCGCCACCTTCATGTCGTCGTGATCTTTGCCAGCACCGGGATCGTGGCTGACATTGATGTCCGCGCCTCCAGGCACCGTCAAGTGGATGCGAATCTCATAAGGATCGCCCGCATGATGCCGCTTGGTGGGCTTAGCGACGACAACGCGTGCTGAGGTTATGTGTTCGTCCATGTGGTCGAGTTTTTTGGCCTCCTCTCGAATCCTGGCCTCAATGGTTTCGGAGTGGTTAACGCCTTCGAAGGCGATCTGCAGAGGAGTTTGCATTGCGAGATACCTAATAGTTGAATGTGTTTCACGATCTACGCTGGCCTCCATCCAGTAGCCGGGCGCCGGAAGCTGAGCCCAAGTCTCGATGGCCACTAATCCGATGGCATCGAACGTTTTGGCCCTACCGACAATAACCCGAGCGCGCGACGTATGGTCCCGAGACTCATGATTTCGGGTGGCACGCTTTCGTTAATTAGTTGCTGGGCGAATGGCGCCGCCAATCTCGGCCTTTTCTCCATCGACACCGGCCATGAACGCTCCGGGTCCAGAACGGGCTTCATAAGTATCTAATTGACCGGACGACCCTTGCCCGTCTCGGCGAAATATGTGCCCTAGATGGCGAGTCCGGTTCTGGAGGTTCAGCCGCCTAGATTTGCTCAAAACGAGTATTTCCGGTTTCGTAATGGGTTTCAGATGGCGGCCGCATCGATGCGCGGGACTTCTCCGGCCCGGCCGGCCGGCGTCTGAAAGCCCTCGAAGAAGGAAACCGCGGGAAGCGTCCGTGACCTA
>JBAUNL010000012.1:0-15325 GCA_049579205.1 Rhodomicrobium sp.
ACGTGGAAGTGAAGATCGAGAAGCAGCCCGAGCAGGGGGGCGCAGGCCAGCACAGCGCCATGCATTAGCGCTGCATCGCGCGGCGATAGGTGACAATATTGACACGTGACGTGTAAGTCACCTATAACCCATTTATGGATGACGTCTTCCGCGCCTTGAGCGATCCGCACCGCCGCCGCGTTCTTGACCTTCTCCGGCAAAGAGACGGGCAAACGCTATCGGACCTGGAGACCCAGTTTCCGGAGTTCACGCGGTTCGGCTTGATGAAGCATCTCAAGATCCTG
This sequence comes from Rhodomicrobium sp., assembly GCA_049579205.1. GTDB lineage: Bacteria > Pseudomonadota > Alphaproteobacteria > Rhizobiales > Rhodomicrobiaceae > Rhodomicrobium. Next base: position 285 of record JBAUNL010000012.1, read on the forward strand.
GAAGACGCATCCCTCATCGCCACGCGCAAGAGCGGCCGGTTCAAATATCACTATCTGAATCCCATTCCTCTTCAGGATATAGCGGATCGCTGGATATCCAGTTTCGCAGCACCCTGGGCGCGCGGCTTATCGCAACTGAAATGGGATCTCGAAGAAGGGAATGAGCCAATGACTGCGAAACCGAAGCATATGTTCACCACGATAATCCGGACAGCGCCCGAGGCGTTGTGGGATGCACTCGTCAATCCCGAGAAGACACAGCTTTACTTCCCATACCGTCCCGTTCGCACCGGCGGCCGGGCAGGTACGCCCTATGACCGGCTTGCCCTAGATGGAACAGCCGTCATCAAGGGCGAGGTTCTGGAGGCAAACCCCTTTACACGGCTCGTCATAACCTTTGCGGCACAATGGGACGCCTCGGTTCGAAATGACCCCCCATCCCGCGTCACCTATGAAATCGAACAACAGGCCGAATGCTGCAAGCTCACCGTAGTCCATGATGAATTCGAAGGCGAAACGCAGACCTACCGCCTCGTCGGCGATGGCTGGCCGGCAACGCTTTCCGGCCTCAAGACGCTGCTGGAGACAGGCAAGCCTTTGCAATACGATCCAATGGCTCCTCAAGGGTAAGCGCAGCTTAGGACAGCCTACGCTTGGGATCTTGCCCTGTGACAGCATGCCGTATACCGGCCAGGCCAGTTCCGGCATGACAGCCTTTGCTCCAGCAATATCTCAACAGGCCCTGAAGCACATTCGGCGATCTTCGATTCGCCGAATGCTGCCGCTTGTTGACGTAGCGAAATTCTTAGCCCTTCACGTGCACGTGGACGGTTTGCGCACCGCCGGAGGTGGCGCCGGTGTGATCCGCTACGACAATGTCGAAGCTCACACGGTCCCCGTTGCTCCCATCATGGACGAAAGTCACGCGGCCCGCTTCAATATCCGCCTGCGTGAAGTGGGAGACAGGCGTGCCCGCTTGCGCCGACAAGGATACGAAGCCGTTGGCTGCATTTGAGACTGTGTAAGTCAAATGCTCGGGGGCATCGTCCGGGTCGATGGCCGTGACGTGATCCGTCGTCACCACAACAGATTTCCCGCGCCTTACGACGAGATCGAGATCGCCGGCGAGTTGAGGCGGCACGTTGCGCAATTCCGCGCTGAGGTCGGCCCCCATCTCCATGGCCAGCTGTCCATAGCGGACATTCCCGTTTACCGAGCCGGAGCTTCTAATGCTGATAAGGTTTTTGACGAACACCTCGCCCTGAACTGAACCAGCAATATCGGCCTGGCCGGTCTTCAAAGTGCCGTAGAAAGTCCCGCCCTGGCGGACAAGAACATCCTCGGCGGCGAGGTCGCCTTCAAAATAGCCGTGGATCTCCATCTGCCGGCAATTGCGGATCTTGCCTTTGATGATCGTATCTTTTTGAATTACTACCTCTCGTGCCACCGCCCGTGCCTCGCTCCACAATCCCGCCAGCTTGCCCAATCGCGAATACGCGAATATCCCAGGCACCATATGCACTGCCAGCATCTTCCGGCAATTAAAAACGAGTTCTCGTGAGAACCTGCGACGAATGAGGCCGAAAGTGTGACATCGCGATGCGCGGTTCCGGCATGGCCTTGAGCTTCCGCACGCTAGCGCTTTCAGCGCGTGACGGTAAGACGGGCCATGAGCTTTTTCAACTGCGGCCAGAAATCCTCATTGTAGCCAACGATACGGCCCACTTCCTGTCCTTCATTAACCAGAACGAAAGTCGGGGTCACATGCACTTCCTTCACTTTCGCAAGGTCTTTGGGGCGTTGCGCCTGAATATCCACGCGGCGCAAAGGCGCTTGCTTGCCGAATTCCGTGGTTGAATACGTTCGCCCAACGGTCCGCTCCCAGGCCACGCAGTAAGGACAGCGCGCGCTCTCAACAACCACAAGCTGGGCCGGCGCGGCACTGGCGGGGGCAAATGCTGCGAGTGCAAACAGGAGTGCAGCCGTCGCGGCCAAAGAAGAGGTTACTCGGTTACTGAAGGAAAGCATGAAGGGCCTTTCGACTAGGGGGCGAGGAATTCAGGGCGCTCTGCGGTCTCAAACTGCTTCCCGCAGCCGCGCCAGGAGCTTGACACCGGCGTAGCCATCGGGATTCATCCCAACTTTGCGCTGGAAATTACGGATCGCGAGCATCGTGTCCTTGCCAACGCGGCCGTCGGTTCCACCCGTATCGTAGCCAAGAGCCGTCAAGCGCTGCTGAATCTCTTGCACCTCTGAAAGCGTTGGAAGGCGCTCCGCTCCTGGAAACTCCTGTACGAACGGGCCATCGCCGCGAATGCGGTCGCCAAGATGGACAACGGCAAGCGTGTATGTATTCGCGGGGTTGTAAGACTTAACCGCATCGAAGTTGCGGGTGAGGAGGAAGACCGGGCCGCCTGGGACGGGCTGCCAAAGCCTCGCCCGTTCTCGCGGCCGAGGGAAAGGAGTGCCAGTCGCACGCTTCACGCCTTTGGCCGCCCACGCTGTAATAGGGCGGAAACCCGAGGCCGAAATCCTGCTCCCGGCAGGCAGGCGAACCTCATAGCCCCAGCCCTCCCCGCGCCGGTAGTTTCCCCGCTCAACAAGATAGCGTGCGGTTCCGGCCAGGGCGTCGTCGGGCGGCCCATAGGGTGAAATGCGGCCATCTCGATTGAAATCCACCCCCATATGAAGCCAGACTTCCGGCATCCATTGCGTATGACCCATCGCACCCGCCCAGGAGCCAACCATTGTTTCCGGCGTGGCCCAGCCTTTCTCTACGATCAGAAGGGCGTTGAGCAGTTCCTGCTCCCAATAGGCGCGCCGCCGCGGCTCCCCCCAGGCCAACGCCGCAAGAGCTGGAAACACGGGGCGCATGTGCTTTGGATTGGTAACGAGATCGCCAAAGGCTGATTCTATTCCCCACAGTCCCAGCATGGTGTAGCGATCGACACCATATTCACGCTCGACGCGATCCAGGAGGGAGGCATATTCCCGGGCACGCTCTTTCCCAGTCGTGATGCGCCAATCGGAGACGCGCCGGTTCAGATACTGCCAAACTTCCTCTTGAAATTCAGGCTGAGCTGCGTCGAGCTCGTAAACAGAAGTGTCCGGCTTGATGGAGCCCATGACGCGATTATAGGTCGCGTCCGAAATGCCATGCGCGCGGGCGCGGGGGCGGAAGGCCTCGACCCACCGAGCGAAAGGCATGCGGGGCGCAGTTGCCGCGGCAAAGGGATACGCATAAGCGGCCGCGGTAGCTCCCAGGGCCGCCGAAATCAACGTTCGGCGCGAAAATGTTATTGTCATTGCGGTTAAGTTGCAGAGAACGATAGCGAAATTATGGTAGTTCTACTGCAACAGCGGTTCAGGACAGGCTAATTTGCGGCGGCGAGCACTATGGCTGGGTCGATGAACCGGCCATTTTGAATAACCTCAAAATGAAGATGAATGCTGCTCGCGATACCGCTCCGGCCTATGCTTCCAATAACTTCACCTTTGCTGACGCATTCGCCGGGCTTCACCTTGATCTTCTTCAGGTGAGCGTAAGCCGTTTGTAGTCCCCCTCCGTGATCGATCCGGACGTAATTGCCGTAACCGCCTTCAATGCCGGCGTTGGCGACAACGCCCGCCTCCGCCGAGAATACGGAATCGCCTTCCGCGCCCTGATAATCCTGGCCCGAATGCAGTCTGAGCGTGTGAAGGATCGGATGACGGGTAAAGCCGAAGTCTCGCGAAACCTCGCCTTTCGCTGGGCGGCGCAAATGCGAGCCCATCTGGCAGGCTTGGAGCTGAGCTGGAAATAGCGCGGGCAGCGTTAGCAGCATCACGAAAATCATTCTCATAAATCTGGCCCATGAAAAAAGCGTCCGCGTCAGGGCTGAGCATAGTCGCGAATTAGGACACTTTCGCGGTAACCCAAGCTGCTTGATTTGTGCTGAAGGGAGTGGCGTAGCCGATTGAGGAGGAGGAGGCTAGCCCTAAACGGCGCCGGCCTCCATTCGGAGGCCGGTCTTCTAGCTGGGATATGACCGCTCCTGGGCTTGCAATCGCCTCAAGTTAGGGCGGTGTGCCTGTCGGGCAGACAGGTCTTCAATCCCTATGACTGGGATAACTACAGTTTATACCAGGGTTTTCATGACCCGGCAAGCGGATGAGAAGCGGAAGAGTCTTACGCAGCCTACGAAGCTACAGCTTTGGCTGATGCTGGCTCGACGATGTTGCTGATGCTGCGGTTCACGTCCTCGATCGGCTGCTCGCCGTCGATAATATGAAGCTTGCCCTCACCCCGGTAGTAGTCGATGAGGGGCTTAGTTTCCTTGTGGTAAACTTGTAGCCTCTCCCGAACGGTCTCCGGTTTATCATCTGACCGCCGCTTGAAGGAGGTACTTCCGCAGCGGTCGCAAACGCCTTCCTGCTTGGGGAGGCGGAAGAAATCATTATAAGGTTCCCCGCAGTTTGCGCAGGTATAACGCCCCGAGATCCGCTTCACCAGCGTATCGTCGCTGACGTCCACGACGATGACGGCGTCGATGCCTTTTCCCGCGCGATTAAGAACTGCGTCGAGGGCTTCGGCCTGAGGCACATTTCGGGGAAAACCATCCAGAATGAAACCGGGTGTGTCCTTTGGGAGAGCGTCAATCGTTTCGAATACGACGCCCGCGACGACATCATCGGGAACAAGTTTGCCGCTTTCCATGTAAGGCTTTGCTATGCGGCCAACCGGACTGCCAGCCGCGACGGCGCTGCGGAGCATGTCGCCGGATGAAAGCTGCTTAAGTCCAAACCGATCTTCCAGATACTTCGATTGCGTTCCCTTCCCCGCGCCAGGCGGTCCAAGCAGTATAATATTCAACGCCGCTTTCCTCCCCGGAGCTTGGCCTTCTTGATCAGGCCTTCATATTGGTGCGCGAGCAGATGGCTCTGCACTTGGGCGACAGTATCCATTGTGACGCTAACGACGATCAAAAGCGAAGTGCCACCAAAGTAGAAGGGTGCTTGCATTTGGTATGCCAGGATTTCAGGCAGAATACAGACCACGGAAATGTAAGCGGCGCCGATCAAGGTTATCCTGTTCAGGACATACTCGATATATTCTGCCGTTCGAGTTCCGGGCCGGATACCGGGGATGAAGCCTCCGTATTTTTTGAGATTATCCGCCGTGTCCTGGGGATTGATGACAATCGGAGTGTAGAAGAACGTGAAGAATACGATCAGCCCTACATAGATGAGGATATGAAGAGGCTGGCCTGGACCAAGAAGTGCCAAAAGCCTACTTAGCTCATCCGAGGATGTGCCGACGAATTGCTGGACCGTTGCCGGCAAGTAGAGAAGGGTGGACGCGAAAATCGGCGGGATCACGCCGGATGCGTTGAGCTTCAGCGGGAGATGCGAGCTGTCTCCCTGAAACATGCGGTTCCCGATTTGCCGTTTCGGATATTGAATGGTGAGCCTGCGCTGCGCTCGTTCGAAGAAGACCACCATCGTCACAACAGCGATCATGGTGACGAGAAGGACTATAATCACCGCAGGCGACAAGATGCCGGTGCGCCCCTGCTCCAAAATGCGGTAAAGCGCGGTCGGCATTTCGGCAACAATACCCGCGAAGATGATAAGGGACGAACCGTTGCCGATGCCGCGGGCGGTGATTTGCTCGCCGAGCCAGACCAGGAACATCACGCTGCCGACAAGCGTAATCACAGTCGTGAGCTGGAAGAACCAGCCAGGTTCCAAGGCCGAGCTGTTTAGACCTTTCGCGGTGAGGGTGGCCTGCACCGTGGCGATCAGCACCGTCAGGTAACGGGTGTATTGATTAAGCTGCTTCCGGCCCTGTTCTCCTTCCTTTCTCAGAGCTTCCAGCGAAGGAACCACGGATGTCAGAAGCTGAATGATGATCGAGGCCGTAATATACGGCATGATGTTGAGAAGGAAGATCGCCGAACGGGAAAGCGCGCCGCCTGAAAAGACGTTCAGCAAACCGAAAACCGAATTGCTGTTCTCGAACAGCTTCGCCAGCATGCTGGTATCGATGCCGGGGATCGGAATGAATGTTCCCAGCCGGTAGATGAGCAAGGCTCCGAGCGTGAACAGAAGCCGTTTCTTCAGCTCATCGGCCTTTGCGAAGGTCGAAAATTTCAGGTTGGCGGCAAGTTGTTCCGCAGCGGAAACCATAGAAGTGCTTCTCCGGTGGCCCGGCCCGTGCGCTGGAGGCGGGCCTTGAGGGCGAGATTTATTATCGTACTATGTTCGGCACCATTTGTACTACACAAGTGCCGCTTTGCGAAAAGAGCGCAGATTTTGCGAAGAAGCTGCTAGTCAGCTTGCGCCGCCCGGCCGTCCCTCTTCGCCTGTGCGGCGCGCCGGCGCTGCGCACGCTTGCCATCACCTGCGAGCCTGTCCTGGCGCTCGGCCGTCGTCTCGACAGAGCCGCCAGCCGCTTCTACGGCCTTAACCGCGGCCTCGGACGCGCCTGCTACTTTGAATTTGAGCGGAACCTTTACAGTGCCGCGGGCCAAAAGCCGGACTCCGTCACGCTCACGGCGCAGAGCGCCCGATGCGACTAAAGCCTCGGCGTCGATCACACCGTTCGCGTCGAGTTTTCCGGCGTCGATGGCTTCCTGGATCCGGTCCAGATTGATGTGGACGAAATTCAATCTGAGAGGATTATTGAAGCCACGCTTCGGCAGGCGCATGTGAAGCGGCATCTGGCCGCCCTCGAAGCCCTTTATGGCGACGCCAGAACGGGCCTTCTGCCCCTTCACGCCGCGTCCGGCGGTCTTGCCTTTGCCCGAACCGATACCCCTGCCAACGCGCATGCGATCTTTCGTGGCGCCTGGGTTATCTCTCAACTCGTTCAGTTTCATCTCAAGTTCCTCGGGCAGCCTTGCTCGCCACCCCTATCGCTTTTTCGAATCCAGGGGGACCCCGTTCTCTTCCACTATGCGCACAAGATGCGGGATTTTATTGATCATGCCGCGGATGGCAGGATTATCCACCACCACTTTGCGGCGGTGCATCTTGTTCAGCCCAAGTCCGATGAGCGTTTCACGCTGGTCATATGGCCTCCGAATAGGGCTGCCTATTTGCTCGATCGTCAGCGTTTTCTTCTTTGGTGTTGCGGCCATGGCGATCTGCTCCCCTAGGCTTCGACAGGTTGAGCGGCGCTGGGGCCTTCAGCGCCATCGCGCCTGCGCGTGACGATCTCGCTCACCTTCTTGCCACGGCGCGCAGCGACGCCTCTCGGGCTATCCTCGCGCTTCAAAGCGTCAAAGGTCGCCCGCACCATGTTGTAAGGGTTCGATGTGCCAAGCGATTTTGCCACCACATCCTGTACACCGAGCGTCTCGAAAACAGCGCGCATCGGGCCACCGGCAATGATGCCCGTTCCTGGAGGAGCCGCGCGCAGGAACACGCGGCCCGCGCCATGCTGGCCCTTCACATCGTGATGAAGGGTGCGGCCCTCGCGAAGCGGTACCCGGATGAGATTGCGCTTCGCGGAATCGGTTGCCTTTTTGATTGCGTCGGGAACCTCGCGGGCCTTTCCATGGCCGAAGCCAACGCGCCCTTTTTGATCGCCTACAACGACCAGCGCAGCGAAACCAAAGCGCCGGCCACCCTTCACGACTTTGGCAACGCGATTAATGTGAACGAGCTTGTCCACGAATTCGCTGTCGCGATCATCGCGGTCCCGATCTCTGCCTCCACGTGGTTCTCGAGCCACGAGCCTACCCTTTCCTTGTCCTCAGGCGCGGCCTGAGCATTCCGTTAGAAATTCAAACCTGCTTCCCGGGCAGCGTCCGCTAAAGCCTTGACGCGTCCGTGATAAATGTAGCCGCCGCGGTCGAAGACGACATCCTTCACCCCGGCCTTGATCGCGCGCTGCGCGATGAGCTTCCCGACCTGGGCAGCGGCTTCCTTGCCGGAACCCTTTTCAAGGCTCCCCTTCAGATCGCCATCGATGGTCGATGCCGCGGCGAGAGTATGGCCGCCGGTGTCGTCGATGATCTGGGCATAGATGTGCTTTGACGACCGGAACACGGAAAGCCGGGGGCGATTGCCTTGCGCCTGGCGCAACGTCCGGCGGACACGCGCTTTGCGGCGGTCGAATGTGGAAAGCGGTGAAGCCATCGTGCGGTCCTATTTCTTCTTGCCTTCTTTGCGCTGAATAAACTCGCCCTGATAGCGGATGCCCTTGCCCTTGTATGGCTCAGGTCCGCGGAAACCGCGAATTTCGGCGGCGACTTGCCCGACCCTGTCTTTCTCGATGCCAGAGATCGTAATTTCGGTTGGCTTCGGCACCACAATCGAGATGCCTTCCGGCACCGGATACATAATATCGTGGCTGTAGCCGAGCTGCAGCTTCAGCGATTTTCCATCCATGGCCGCCCGGTAGCCGACGCCGGTTATCTCAAGTGTGCGCGAGAACCCGTTTGTGGTTCCGTGGACCAAATTCTCAACAAGCGAGCGTGACATGCCCCACATCGAGCGTGCCCGCTTTGTGTCGGAGCGCGGTGTGACACAGATGGAGCCGCTTTCGAGCTGCGCCTCGACATCATTGACGAGCGTCAGTGAAAGCTGACCCTTAGGACCTTTGACCGTCACTTTCTGTCCGTCTACCGTTGCCGTCACATTCTTCGGGACAGCTATCGGTTTTTTGCCAATTCTGGACATCTGTCCAAACCTTCTCTTTCGTCGAACCTGTCATGGCCGCACTTGATGCGGCCATCCAAGTTAAATTCTCCAAGCGCCTGCTTCTGGATGGCTGGGCCAAGCCCGGCCATGACAACAATCAGAACACGCTGCACAATATCTCGCCGCCCACATTCTCCGCACGGGCGCGCGTATCAGACATCACGCCCTTGGGCGTGGACAGAATCGCGACGCCAAGCCCATTTGCGATGGTCGGGAGTTCTTGCACACTCGAATAAACGCGGCGGCCCGGGGTGGAAACACGCTTGATCTCGCGGATTACGGGTGTGCCGTCGTAATATTTGAGCTCTATTTCGAACTCGCTCTTTCCGCTGCCATAGTCGACTTCGGCATAGCCGCGGATGTAGCCTTCTTCTCTCAGAACGTCGAGGACACGTGCGCGCAACTTAGAAGCCGGCGTCGAAACCTTCGGCCGGTTGCGCATCTGCGCGTTACGTATCCGTGTCAGCATATCGCCCAGTGGGTCGGACAGCGCCATTTTATGATCCCTACCAGCTCGATTTCACCAAACCGGGGATGAGCCCCTCATTACCTAATTCGCGAAGCGCGATACGCGACATCCTAAGCTTGCGGTAGTAAGCGCGCGGCCGCCCCGTGACTTCGCAGCGGTTGCGAATCCGGGTCGGCGACCCATTTCGCGGAAGCTGAGCAAGTTTCAGACGTGCCGCGAAGCGCTCCTCCATCGGCAGCGATTTGTCGTTTGCTATTTCCCGGAGCGAAGACCGCTTGGACGCATCGCGCGCCGCGATCCGCTTTCGCTTATTGTTCCGCTCTATCATGCCTGTCTTGGCCATTACCTGTCTCCGCCTTCCTTATTGCCGGAAGGGAAAGTTGAATTTTTTCAAAAGCGCACGAGCCTCATCGTCATTCTGCGCTGTGGTGCAGACGATGATGTCCATGCCCCAAATCTGCTCGACCTTGTCGTAGTCGATCTCGGGGAAGATGATGTGCTCCTTGATGCCAAGGGCGTAATTGCCCCGGCCATCGAAGCTTTTCGGGTTGAGACCCCGGAAATCCTTCACCCGCGGAAGCGCGACCGTAATGAACCTGTCGAGAAACTCGTACATTCTCGCTTTGCGCAGCGTGACTTTGCAGCCGATCGCCATGTTGTCGCGCAACTTGAAAGTTGCGATCGATTTGCGAGCCTTCGTCAAGACCGGCTTCTGACCTGCGATCAAAGTCATGTCGCGCGCGGCCTGTTCAACCTTTTTGCGGTCCGCCGTCGCCTCGCCGATACCCATGTTGAGGACGACCTTTTCTAACCGCGGCACTTGCATGGGGTTCTTATATTTGAACTCCTCCAGCATCGCGGGGCGCACGGCCTCCAAATATTGGGCCTTCAGGCGGGGCACATATCCATTCGCTGTTTGAGCTGCGTTAGCCATCGATCAACTCGCCCGAGCGCTTGGCAATCCGCACCTTGCGCCCATCATCCGTGAATTTGTAGCCAACCCGCGATGGCGACCCATCGGCGGGGTCTGCCAAAGCGACGTTCGATATGTGGATCGGGGCCTCTTTCGAGATGATCCCACCATCCTGCTGCGGTGACTGCTTCTGGTGGCGCCGGACGATATTCACGCCTTGAACGAGCGCCTTGTTTTCGCTCGGGATTACCCGAAGCACCTCACCGAGCTTTCCCTTATCGCGGCCGGTGATCACCACCACGCGATCGCCCTTTTTTATTTTAAGCTTCGGCTGCGCCATCAGAGAACCTCAGGCGCAAGCGAGATGATTTTCATGTGCTGCTTGGCACGAAGCTCGCGCGGCACGGGGCCGAAAATGCGGGTGCCGATCGGCTCGCGCTGATTGTTGATGAGAACCGCCGCATTGCTGTCGAAGCGGATTGCGCTTCCGTCTGACCGCCGTACTGGGAAGGAAGTGCGCACGATGACCGCCTTCATCACCTGGCCCTTTTTCACACGGCCCTTCGGGATCGCCTCTTTTACGCTCACCACGATCACATCGCCGATCGTGGCCGTGCGCCGCATCGAGCCGCCCAGGACCTTGATGCACATGACCCGGCGCGCGCCGGAATTATCGGCGACTTCCAGATTGGTTTGCATCTGTATCATTTCACTTCACCTTTCAGACGAGAGCTTTACCAGCCCTCGCATTCATCATTCAGCCGGCGCCTGCGGATTTGCCTGTTCCAAAACAACCCAGCGCTTGTTCTTGGACACGGGCGCACATTCTTGAATCCGAACGACGTCGCCTTCGTGGAATTTGTTACCTTCGTCATGCGCATGATATTTTTTGGTCAAGCGCACGGTCTTCTTCAGAACGGGGTGAGTCAGACGCCGTTCGACTTGAACGACGACCGTTTTGTCGTTCTTGTCCGAGACAACCACTCCCTGCAATACGCGCTTTGGCATTTTCGTCTTCCTTAACTCTGCGGTTCGGCGGCGCGTTTCTCGCGCCCGACCGTCTTGATGCGGGCGATCGTGCGGCCCACTTCCCGAACGCGTGCGGTGTTATTCAGCTGCGCGGTCGCCTTCTGGAACCGCAGGTTGAATTGCTCGCGCTTCAGCTTGAGGAGTTCGTCCTCCAGCTGGTCGAGCGTGAAATTACGGACTTCGCCAATCTTCACGGCAGCCTCCAACCTAATGCTTTCCCGGGGCAGTGCCGCCGAGCCGGGTCACGACCCGAGTACGGATGGGCAGCTTTGCAGCGCCAAGCCGCAATGCCTCCCGGGCAGTGTCCTCGCCAACGCCATCGATCTCGAACATGATCTTGCCTGGCTTCACCCGTGCTGCCCAAAATTCTGGCGCGCCTTTGCCCTTGCCCATGCGCACCTCGGTCGGCTTCTTCGAAACCGGCAAATCCGGGAAGATGCGAATCCAAACGCGGCCAGCGCGCTTCATCTGACGCGTTATAGCCCGCCGGGCTGCCTCGATCTGGCGCGCCGTCACCCGTTCCGGCTCCAGCGCTTTCAGGCCAAAGCTGCCAAAGTTGAGCGATGTGCCCGCTTTGGCGTTGCCGTTCATCCGGCCTTTGAACGCCTTCCTGAATTTTGTCTTCTTCGGTTGCAGCATCGCTCACACCATGTCCCAATTGCCGGCCGTCCGGCTCCTTAGGGCTAAGCCTTTTCTCTTTCCCGATCCCTATCGCGGCCGCCCCGGTCGCGATCGCGATCACGCCTCGGCGGACGCATGTCTGGCCGGCCGCCTTCCTGGCTCTCCATCGAAAGTCGCTCCTGCGCCATCGGGTCGTGATCGAGGATCTCGCCCTTGAAAACCCAGACTTTCACGCCGATCACGCCATAGGCAGTCTCGGCCTTTGCCGTACCGTAATCGATATTGGCGCGCAGCGTATGCAGCGGCACCCGCCCATCAAGATACCATTCCATCCGCGCGATCTCGGCTCCGCCCAGCCGGCCGGACACATAGATGCGCACGCCTTGCGCCCCAAGCCGGAGTGCCGATTGAGTTGCGCGCTTCATTGCACGGCGAAAGGCAACACGCCGCTCCAGCTGCTGTGCGATGCCTTCAGCCGCAAGCGTGGCATCGAGCTCGGGCTTACGAACCTCGACAATGTTCAAATACACTTCCGAGGCTGTAAGCTTCGCAAGCTGAGCGCGCAGCTTTTCGATATCGGCACCCTTCTTGCCGATCAAAATGCCGGGGCGTGCGGTATGGACGGTGATACGGCACTTCTTGTGAGGCCGCTCAATAACTACCTTTGAGATTCCAGCCTGACGGCGCTGCTTCAAAATGAACTCGCGGATGCGGAAGTCCTCATGCAGCAGCTTGCCGTATTCGCCTTTGTCGGCGTACCAGCGGCTGTCCCAGGTCCGGTTGATCCCGAGCCTAAGCCCGATCGGGTTGACTTTCTGCCCCATTAGGCTTGCTCCTGAACTTCTCTCACAACGACCGTGAGCTGTGAGAACGGCTTGACGATGCGGCCCATTCGTCCACGTGCACGCGGATGAAAGCGCTTGAGCACCAGATTTTTTCCTACATGCGCCTCCGCTACGATGAGCTGATCGACGTCGAGGCCATGATTGTTTTCGGCGTTCGCAATCGCCGATTGCAGCGCCTTCTTCACGTCCTTCGCGATGCGCTTATGCGAAAAGGTGAGGTCTGCCAAAGCCTTCTCCACTTTTTTGCCGCGAATCAGCTGCGCCACGAGATTGAGCTTCTGCGGGCTCACGCGCAGCGAGCGCGCCACCGCCTGAGCCTCATTGTCCTTGAGCCGCCGCTCAAATTTCGGTTTGGACATGGCTACTTCCTTTTCGCCTTCTTATCGGAGGCGTGGCCGTAATAGGTGCGCGTCGGAGCGAACTCGCCGAATTTGTGCCCGACCATATCTTCGGAGACGAGAACGGGGATATGCTTCTGGCCATTATGGACGGCGAAGGTCAGACCCACGAACTGCGGCAGGATCGTCGAGCGCCGACTCCAAATCTTGATCGGCGCGTTCGACTTCTTGTCCCGCGCGGCATCCGCCTTTGCGATTACATAGCCGTCCACAAACGGCCCTTTCCAAACTGAGCGTGACATCGCTGCCTCTATTTCTTCTTCACGTGGCGTGAGCGGACAATAAACTTATCCGTACGTACATTCTTTCGTGTGCGGGTGCCCTTAGTGCCCTTGCCCCATGGTGTAACGGGATGACGGCCGCCCGATGTGCGGCCCTCGCCGCCGCCATGCGGATGGTCGATCGGGTTCATCGCGACGCCGCGAACGCTTGGACGCTTGCCGAGCCAGCGGCTACGGCCCGCCTTGCCAAGGTTCTGGTTCGAATTATCAGGGTTCGAGACCGCGCCCACACTGGCCATGCAGTCGGCCTGAACCATTCGCATCTCGCCGGAGTTGAGCCGGAGGATCGCCATCCCCTGGTCACGGCCGACGAGCTGTGCGTAACACCCGGCCGAGCGGGCGATCTGCCCGCCCTTGCCAAGCTTGATCTCCACATTGTGGATGATGGTGCCAATGGGCATGTTCGCCATTGGCATGGCATTGCCGGGCTTCACGTCAACCTTGACGCCGGAGATAACTTTGTCGCCGGCATTCAAGCGCTGGGGCGCCAAGATGTAGGACAACTCTCCGTCTTCATATTTGATGAGCGCGATGAAGGCGGTGCGATTCGGGTCGTATTCCAGACGCTCAACCGTTCCGGGAATATCGTATTTGCGGCGCTTAAAATCAACGATGCGATAATTACGCTTGTGTCCGCCGCCGCGCCGCCGCGCTGTGATGCGCCCGTGGACGTTCCGGCCTGCTCGCTCAGGCCGCCCCTCGGTCAGCGCCTTCACCGGCTTGCCCTTCCACAGCTGCGAGCGATCCACCAGCACTAGCTGGCGGAGGCCGGGCGTTATGGGGTTGTATGTTCTCAATGCCATGGCGAATGCGCCTTTACCAATTCTCTCTTACAGCCTTGCCGTTATATCAATCGTCTGCCCCTCTTCGAGCGTCACGATCGCCTTTTTGAAATCGCTCTGCTGACCCTTTACGCCCTTGAAGCGCTTTTTCTTTCCTTTGCGGATCAGCGTGTTGACCGCCAGAACCTTGACCCCGAACAGACGCTCGACGGCCTCTTTTATGTCTGGCTTCGTTGCGCTCATCGAGACCCTGAAAATGACCTGGCTATGTTCCGATGCCATGGTCGATTTCTCGGTCACGAGCGGGGAGCGAATGACGTCGTAGAGTTCATCTTCCCTCATTTGAACCGCTCCTCCAGCGCTTCGAGCGCGGCGCGCGTCAGCACAAGCTTGTCGCGGCGCAGAATGTCATAAACGTTGATGCCCTGGACCGGCAGCACATCCACATTCGGGATGTTGCGTGCGGCCAGCGCGAATTTGTCTTGCAGGCTTGCGCCATCAATGATCAGCGCGTTCAAGACGCCGAGGCCTTCGAATTGGCCACGCAGCTTTGCCGTCTTCGCCTCTTCGAGCTCCGCCTTGTCGAGAACGATCAAAGCGTTCGACTTCGCCTTGGACGAGAGCGCATGTTTCAATGCCAACGCCCGGACCTTCTTAGGCAGATCGTGGGCATGGCTTCGCGGAACTGGACCGAATGCCCGGCCGCCGCCCCTGAACTGCGGCGGCTTGTCATTGCCATGGCGCGCGCGTCCCGTGCCCTTCTGCTTATAGATCTTCTTGTTGGGCCCGTTCACTTCGCTGCGCTGCTTGGCTTTATGCGTACCGGCCTGACGCTTCGACAGCTGATAGCGGACCATGCGCTGCAAAATGTCCGCCCTCGGTTCGAGCGCGAAAACCTCGTCGTTTAGTTCGATGCTGCCGGCCGGGGAAGCATCGAGGGTCATCACGTCGGCCTTCATTTCGCCTCCGCTTCCGCGCTTTCGCCAGCGCCGTTATTGTGTTCGCCCTTCCGGAA
>JBAUNL010000013.1:0-4353 GCA_049579205.1 Rhodomicrobium sp.
TATCTATGCAGACTTGAC
Organism: Rhodomicrobium sp.; assembly: GCA_049579205.1. Taxonomy (GTDB): domain Bacteria; phylum Pseudomonadota; class Alphaproteobacteria; order Rhizobiales; family Rhodomicrobiaceae; genus Rhodomicrobium. The sequence goes on from JBAUNL010000013.1 coordinate 19, forward strand.
CGGCCGGGCCCGGCGCAGCAGCCTTCGCCAGAGTAGGAATTGCGCAAGGCGGCTCTAAGCCTAGACGAGTATAGAATGCGGCAGGCCTAGTATGTTTGCATGGCTTCGAGACTGCCGATCGGATCGGAAGAGAAGCGGATGCTTCACTCTCCACCTCAGACCGCCCGTCCAGGCGCGCCGACGGACAAGCAGCTCCGAAGCCATCTCCACGGGGTGACCCGAGCCGAACAAAGGAATGGGCTGAGGGCGCTTTACTGCTGGGCGAGCATGATTGTGGCGAACTGGGTCGCGCTTGACATCGGCCGGCCGAATAGAGAAGCGAGAGAATCAATCTCCATCACTAAGATCAGCGGGTTTTGATTCCGCCATGCGGAGGTTCGAATCCTCCCACCGCCACGCAGTCCGGTCTCCGCTGCTTAGCTGCCCTGCCTATAGAGAGCTTTGATATTTCCGTAGGTTAGGCTTTTATGAGGGAATCTCAGGCCGGCGATCTTCAAATTCTGGCTTGCTGGTCGCCCGCTTTACAGCGGCTGTCTCTGCTCGCCATATTCAAATTTCCATATTTGGTGCGGCCGGAGACCGGGTTCGAGATGTGCCGAGAGCGGTTCGGAAGACTGTCCTGGCGGCTGTCGATGACCATGGAGGCGGCGTTCTGCATTGAGGCGCTGGAGGAAGCTCTGGAAACGGCTTCCGTCCTTGCGGACCCGCCAACGAACCGGCCCTCACGCCGCGCCATTTCGAGGGCAAGCTCCGGCACGCCAGCTTGACGGTCCTAAGCGCGAAAAGTGTTCGCCGAACCCGGTCCTCGGCCGAAGGTTTCGTACGAGGCTCAGGTTTGAGGCAGACATAAAGGGCATCCCGAATCGGCCGGCCGACGCCGGTGGACCGTCATGCTCTTCCCAGTACAGCGTAAACTTACCGTTGCTCACTCCCCAGCGAATGCTAACAACCCCATTAGGGTCGCTTTGGGCGGACTTGGCGTGGCGCTTGGTCCATTGTCGCTTGTGAGTGACGATTTGTCGGAGGGAAGGCTCGTGGCACCCTTCCCAGGGATTGTATTACCTGGACGGTCCTACTATTACTGCCCGGCCGAGCAAACCTCGGACAGCGCCGTGATTGCATTTAGGGACTGGCTCAAGGACGCGGCAAAGACTGAATCACCGAATTAAGCTCTCCGCCGACTCTCGGATGCAACGTACTACCAATGTCTATGCGAATTTGAGCGTTACATCTCTCCAATAAATTGATGACGAACATCTGCGGAGGTACTCTGCGTAAAAAGGGCGGCTGCGCGGGGTAGAGCTGCGCCGACCCAAAAAAGGGGAGCGCTTATGTGGAACCAAGTTTACAATCCGCTCAATAATGCCGCTTTGTCTACGGCCGCGGCAGCGTTGCCGGTAATCACACTGCTGGCTCTGATAGCCTCCGGGAAAGTCAAGGCTCCGGTCGCAGCAATCGTGGCGCTCTTGATCGCGATCGCCGTTGCCGTGCTCATCTTTACAATGCCACTTAATCTCGCTGTGCGCGCCAGTATACTCGGCGCCGTATTTGGCTTTTTTCCAATCGGCTGGATCATCCTAAATGTCATTTTTCTTTATCGGCTGACGGTTGAAAGGGGGGCGTTTCAAACTCTGCAAACAACCATCGGCAACGTGACGGCTGATCGGCGTCTTCAGCTTCTTTTGATCGCGTTTTCTTTCGGAGCCTTTTTCGAGGGCGCATCGGGGTTCGGCACTCCCGTTGCGGTAACCGGCGCCATCCTCATCGGTCTCGGCTTTTCTCCGCTTGCCGCCTCAGGCCTATCGTTGATTGCCAATACGGCACCTGTAGCTTACGGGGCGCTCGGCACACCCATCGCTGGGCTTGCGCAAGTCACGGGCATAGACCCTTACCTGCTCGGCGCTATGGTTGGCCGGCAATTGCCGTTCTTCTCTCTGATCGTTCCGTTTTGGCTGATCTGGGCCTTTGCGGGCTTTCGCGGCATGATGCAGATTTGGCCTGCCATCCTTCTGTGTGGCGTATCGTTCGCAATCCCCCAATTTTTGATCTCGAACTTTGTTAATCCGTGGATAGTCGACATTGGCGCCTCTTTGATTTCTATGTTCTGCTTGATTCTTCTTCTCAGGGTCTGGCAGCCGAAGGAGATTTGGGCATCGCCGGCTCTTCGTAGACATGACGATTCGGCGGCGACGATGCCGAAGGCCCGTGCGGCACCGGCGGAGAAAGCCACAACCGGCCAGGTTTGGTACTCCTTGATGCCGTGGATCATCGTGTGTGCCGTACTGCTCCTTTGGGGGACCGGATATTTCAAATCGCTCGTCAACCCGTACGCGACCTTGAACTTTCCCGTCCCAGAATTGCACAACGCTATTCAAAAAATGCCTCCAGTAACCCCCAAGCCGACGGCGGAGGCCGCGGTGTTTTCCTTCACTTGGCTCTCTTACACCGGCTCCGGGATGCTAATAGCCGCGATCATCTCGGGCTTTCTCATGGGCTTTTCACCTTGGCGGCTTATCAAGGTCTACGCCCAGACCATCCGAATCGTGCTCGCCTCCCTGATCACGATCTCCGCCATGCTCGCGATCGGCACGCTCACGCGATATTCCGGCATCGATGCAACGCTGGGCCTGGCCTTCGCCGCCACCGGGGTGCTCTATCCCTTCTTCGGCACTCTGCTTGGCTGGCTCGGCGTCGCGCTCACGGGATCTGATACCGCGTCGAATGTGCTTTTCGGCAATTTGCAAAAGATCACGTCCGAACAGCTCGGCCTTTCGCCTGTTCTGATGGGGGCAGCCAACTCCTCGGGTGGGGTGATGGGCAAGATGATCGACGCACAGTCAATCGTTGTTGCCTCGACCGCGACGAATTGGTTCGGACACGAAGGCTCGATCTTACGCTTTGTCTTTTTCCATTCGATCGCACTGGCCTGCCTTGTCGGCATGTTGGTGATGCTGCAGGCATACGTCTTTCCCGGCATGATTGTGCATTAGGGGGCATTGTCACGTTTCTGCTCATGGACCGGCGAAATACAGGAGGCGGTGGAGTTGGTCCTTACGCCTCTTCGCCAGCCGGGGACGCCAGCCCGTATTCGGCAATATTTGCGTTACACATGGCTTGAAGGCGCGCCACCCGGCTGTCCGCCTTGCCGTCGCGGAAGAGATGCGCGAAGCGGCGCTGCGGCTTCAGGTAATCCTGCACCGGAACCTGGCGCCGGATCTTGCGCACGTGCGTGACCTTGCCATACTCCGCTTCGAAGATTGGATAAAGGCCGCATTCGATGGCAAGACGTGCAAGCCGGATGGTGTCGTGCGAGGCCGCTCCCCAGCCAAGCGGACAGGGCACGTGGATTTGAATATAGCGCGCGCCGTGAACGGACATCGCCTTTGTCACTTTGCGCTCAAGGTCGTGCAGATCGGGGACCGACGCGGTGGCCACGTAAGGAATGCCGTGCGCGACAGCGATCCGCCGAAGACTTCGTCAACGAGCTGAGATCGATGAACGTGACGCCGCATGTGGCGGCCAAGGCCAAGGGTTCGGCCGTCGATCGCCGCACCACGCGGCACGCCGGCTATGCCCTAAGCCAGCGCATCCGCAAGCGGATCGAAGAGCCGTTCGGCTGGAGCAAAACCGTCGGGCTTGCAGCCAAGACCATGCTGCGCGGCCTGGATCGCGTAGGCGCCCAGTTCACCTTCAACCTCACGGCCTATAACTTCGTCCGCCTGCCAAAGCTGCTCGCCGCATAAAAGAAAAAAGGAAATCGGCCACGCACCCCCATCCCAGCCGCCTTAAAAAAGCATCCCGTGGTGGAATACGATTCCACACTCTCTGCTTTTTCAGCAGCCTGCTAGGGACCGGATTATCGCATCCGCAGGAATACTGAGATCCATTTGCGTGGCCTCTCTTCTGTGCTGCGAATCGGCCCCCGCAGCGGCGATCCGCGGGGAGGGATCGGGAACTGCATCCGGAAGCCCGGAAGCGGTTTCTCGCTATGCGAAAAGCTCCGGTATTTCTGCCGCTTAGGCCTCTAGGTGGAAGTCTCCGGCTGGCAATGTTCAAATTCCAGCTCGCCGGCCGCCCGTTTTACAGCGGCTGTCTCTGCTCGCCATTTTTCAAATTTCCGTTTTCGTGCGCCCGGAGACCGGTTCGAGATGTGCCGAGAGCGGTTCGGAAGACAATAAAATAGTAGGGTAGCGGCTCAAGCCTAACCGACCCGCCATGCGCGACGTCATGTGATCGGAGTGGCGTCAGGCCGTCAATGTCGCCATGGCGCCGCCCATGTTCAATTGCGCACCGAAAAGCTCCGACAGGCGAGCGAAGCGGGCAAGGATGCCGACA
>JBAUNL010000014.1:0-4770 GCA_049579205.1 Rhodomicrobium sp.
AGGCGAGGCTTGCTTTCTGGCGCGGCCAGAACATCAGACTCCTTGGATGGCGCCCGCAAATCTTGCTGAGGCAGATAGGATCGATCGTCTGCTTTGGTGTCGGCAAAAGCTGCGCTCGTTGACAACACCGCAGCGGCTGCTGCGATCAGTAGGTTTTTCAGCTTAGGCATGGGTACCTGCTCCTGATGAATTTTTCTGGCAGGCTCAAACGCCGTAAAGCTGGAACAGGTCCTTTTTAGCGTTGCACTACCGCTCGTGTTCGTTAAAGGGCAGGCGATTAAATAGTTTAACGCTCAGCTTTGCGCTTTATCGTTCCCTTAGTATGACCAGCACGGACGATTGCATCACTGGCGTCAGACGGTCACTTCAGTTGCAACCGCCTCAATGCAATCCGGCTCGTCGTACCGTGGCGAGTTCACCTTCGGCGACACAGGTATAGCGCCCGCGAGAAAGATGCCGTGCTTGGCTTTGATCCCTACCGGATTTGGGTTGGCATCGGGCTTGTCCTTGATCGTGCTCGGAATACTTGGGGGAGTGGCTGTCATCTTTGGCGCCATTATTGCCGCAAGCTCGGCGTCCCCGTCATGAAAAAGCCGGAGCTCTTCCCTGCCCCCTTCTGGCGAAGACTTGCAGACCCCTGCGCGGGCTGCGGCTGAACGGCTCGATCAGGCGCGCTGAACGTCGGCCGTAACGGCAATATCGCCTCGCACCGTGTCCTTGCGCAGGTAGGCAAGACTCAAGCCTGGCGATAGCGCCATCGCGGCGTGAGCGGACGAACGGGCTTGGTGCTCTTTACGCGCTTTCACCCGCGCGAGACGGCATTGGCGCGCTGTGCCTTGCCTTGTCCAAACGAAACGTTCTCACCAGGAACCTCATGAAGCGTGATTAGTATGTCGTCCGGCGACATACCGGCGGCCGCGGCGACCCGCGTGTTTATGTCTTTCAGAAGCGCAAGCCGCGTCTCCTTCGGACGTCCCTGAATGAAGCTGAGCTCCAAAATGATCAGATCGTCGGTGTAATGCATGCCAACGAATGAGGGCGTATGGAGAAAGCGGTCTTTCGGCAACTCGAAGATGAGCTGGTAGAAATCTTCGGGCGGTACGCGAAGCGTGTTCATCAAGGCGGCTTGAACGGCGCCGGATACTTTGGCGATCCGGGCCTCGTCGTAACGGCGTTCAATAACGTGAATTTTGGCAAGCGGCATAGCAGAGGCTCCTTATTCTCTTCTGCTCTGTTTAACACCTCAAAAGCCCGCTCAGGGTCGATAGCACGGATCCGGCGCGGCTTTTGAACTCGAAAATTCTCGACCGCTTTCGGAGTGTAAGCAGTATTCGATTGAAATAGCTGGCATTTCCGCTTCAGCCGAACGTAAGTATATAGTTTATTATATTTACGCGGTCGATTGGAGTTTCACGGCCACCAAAGCAGGAAAAAGATTCTATCATTTTTTAATCCGTACACGTTTTCACACACGCTCGGCCGAAAGCGGCCTATTCGGGTTAGTGCCTGCGATGTCTCCTGCCGGGGGTAGACCGGCCGAGCAAAGCGCTTGCTTGGTTGGGCCAATCCCAGTCATCGCCTTCCATGCGACATTGGCCGCGTGGCGCGGTACGGAGCTAACGGTCAGCTTTGCAAGATATGAAGCGGGCATCGCGCATCGCACTGCGATCTATGCTCGCGATCACGATCTCGCGTATCTGAAAACGGTTTGGCTTGCTTGGTGGGGGTCTACGTATTCTGTCTGATCGCGCCTGTATCGAGAGAGAGCCAACGGCGCCTCAGATCAACTTGGCATCCAATGCGATCGCGGCGTTGAGAACCTTGGAGACCGGGCAGTTCTTCTCGGCCTCGCTGGCCATTCGTGCAAACGCAGCTTCATCGAGGTTCGGCACTTTGGCGCGCAGAGTTAGAGCGGACCGGCTGATGCGAAATCCCTGACCCTCCGGCTCAAGAGTGACAGCGGACTCGGTGCTGAGTTCTGTGGGCATATAGCCAGCGCCCTGCAGCTGAAAGGCCAGCGCCATGGTGAAGCATCCGGCGTGAGCGGCAGCGATCAACTCTTCGGGATTAGTGCCCTTCTCGTTCTCGAAGCGGGTCCTGAAAGAATAGGGGGTCTCTGCGAGCACGCCGGAATCGGTGGAAAGATTGCCGCTGCCGTTGCGGCCAGTACCGCGCCAAACCGCTTTCGCCTTGCGGATCATGTTAACGTCTCCTCGCTGTTGAATACTCTCGAATTTCACCATTTGGAGCTTCGCATGCATCGCGACGCTGTTCCGTTCACGCCGGCCTGCTTCAACACGGTCCGGTCGATGAAAGTGTGCGCAGGCGCTTGTTTGAGTAAAGGACATGTGGCCAATGCCGGATCGGATATTTGTGTTCCAAATGCTTAGCCGGGCGCGCCTCTTGCTCATCCGTTTGAGACGCGGCAATTCCACTCGTTGTGATTGCCGGCAACCAGATCGCATGTTTCCGGACTACTGCGGAGAATTCACGCCGCCACGCCGCAGGCGGTGAGTGCAGGCGAAAATCCCGAAGTCTGGCCTCTCGGAGCGGCGCGTAGGGCCACAAAGGCTCCGTTTCTCTTTAGCGAAGTATCCAAGCAGGTTGGACTCCCTATCGACGGCCAACCGAACGGCCGCGATCAGCGCTTCGTTTCACCTTGGAGAGTCGATGGCCGCCGTGATGGCAGGGGGATGCTTACCAAAACTCCATCCGTTACGGATGCAGGGGTGGCTTGTTGGGCCACGCTTGTTTCAACGGCTCCTCCGCCGCGATTGAGCAGGGCATATGCCATCAGGCCGATGACTATCACTGAGGCAGAAATACCGAGAAGGCTACGCCACGCGAGAATTTCTGGCAGGGTTATCTTCGGGGCCCTGCGCTTGGACATTGCGGGCGTGGTTGGCGCGGCTGCATCAACTTTCGCCAAAAGCGAAAGGCGCGGAACCGCTCTTTGGCGAAGAGTTTGCCTGCTGCCTGCAGAGGCTAGCCGCTCATCCACCGGCTGGGGTGAGATTGCTTTGAGCTCGCGCTCTAAAAGATCACGAGCTTCCGCTATTGGATCTGACCGCCTAGATGGATGCGGCCGCGTCCTTTGGTTGTTGGGACGATGTTGTGCCTGAGCAGGAGGCGCGGGTTTTAGGTCGATTGAGAGACCGGCCGCGGCTCTCTCCAAAATTTCGCGCCACGAGTCTGCCATAATAACCCTCTCACGCGCGGAACCAATTCGGCCCTAAACGCACATGGGTACCGTCCGTCTCACCGCCCGCCCACCAGCGAACGATTCAGTCCGCGGTGCCTAACCCGATCACGGCCAGTTGGCGCGGGCCCTTCTAGTCAGCCTGCTGGCCAACCGCGTGTCAAGGGTTGACCGGGATGGTGCTAGGCCCGGCGCTAAGGCTCCGGTCGACGTTGATTGAGGCGGCTGGACTGAGCTTAGCAGAACTGAGCCTTGAAACCGGGTTTTCGCAAGATCAGCCTTCGGATTGGCGATCGGGGAGAAGCATGCCTAATCAGAGGAAAATCAAGGCTTTGACGAATGTCCTAAATGGGCATCGGCGGCCGTGAGAGGCGGACCTTTCGCCTTTCGGCCGAAATGTCTCTTGCTAAGGTTGAAGCGCGAGTGGTGGTCTCGCGGCTGAGCCAGACGAGTTACTGGCCTTTGGCAATGGCGCAGTTCTTCCTGAAGGCGATCCAGACAGCACCTAGGGCCCAAAAGGCAGGCGATCGCCTTGGCGACGGCTAGGAATGCTCGAAGGCCGGAGATCGTTGTTAAACGTAATGTGCCATTTATTGGAAACTGGCATGGCGCCTCGTCTTCCACACCTGTTTAAGAAACGAGCAACGTGAAACGAGAGACCTCGACTCTTAGCACCTGGCTCCCCGTTATCCTCTGGACCATGATCATCGCCATCGAATCCACGTATGGGTCGGCGGCAAACACCGGATGGCTGTTTCAGAAACTGTCCACGTGGTTGTTTGGACATATGGACCCGGCGCATTTCAAGATCTTTCATCACATCCTGCGCAAGTCCGGCCACTTCCTCGGCTATGGCATGTTCGGTTATCTTTGGTTTCGCGCGTTCATGCGAACGTTTGCAAGCAACACGCCATTGATGTGGGCCGCTGTGGCCATCGCGAGTACCTTTTTCATCGCTTCGCTCGACGAATGGCATCAGAGCTTTTCGCCTCGCCGCACCGGCGAGTTTAAAGACGTCGCGCTGGATACGGGTGGAGCACTCGTGTTTGTGTCCCTGGCAATGGCCGCAGTCGCTCGCCGCCGGAAGACGATCATTGCTTCCACCTGAATTGGGAGACTGTCAGACACCCCCCTGTGGAAATCTGGAAAACCTGTGGAGAGTCTTTTGCCGCCGGGCGCGACTCAGATAGGCGCCTATCCTTGTGGGCACGGTAGAGGGCTGGGCAAATGTCAATTCGAGTCTGTGAGCATCCACGGCCTTATCAATTCGAGTTGCGATATCTCTACGGCTTAAAAACCAAGCGGCAGCATCTTATGGACTGGCTGCATCGCGTTGCCCGCCGGATAGAGCTTGCCCTCAGCGTAGTTTACTTGTGGGGGCTCGGTTCTGTGCTGGTGTTTGCGATCGCGGTCGGAAACACTAAACCTGCCCTTCAGCCTGCGCCACCACCTTTCGCAAATTCTGAGGTTGGGCCCGTTTATGAGCCTCCGCTGACTCCATCCGCGGGTCAGAGTGCCCCGCTATGGGAGACGGTTTCGGTGCCTTCCCCATGCTGCGCTTTGGCAGCCGG
>JBAUNL010000015.1:0-3476 GCA_049579205.1 Rhodomicrobium sp.
CGGACCTCTACTTCACGCAGCTTGGCAATGATCTCTTCCGGTTTGGCTCGTTTCGCCATCTCTCAGCTCCATTTGCGAAGCCGAGACTAACCGATTCACCTGACCACTTTCCGGGTAGCAGACCACATTTGCACCGGTGGCAACCGTTACAGGCGCGATGGCGCTGGCACCTATATGCGTCGGGTGGCTCATCTATTTTATCCATCACATTTCAAACTCCATAAGCGTCAACACTATTATTGACCGTATTCGCCAGGATACGGAGCTTGTCATCGACGAGCTGATGCCTTATCCACGGTCGCCGTTTCATCATGACAGGACGGATACATTTTCCGAAAGCCCCGGCTTTGCCGTGCCAAGCCGGGCGTCAGGCTACATTCGATATGTTGACATCCTCCGCCTTAAGAGGCTGGCAAAGCATTATGGCCTGGGTATCCGCTTGGAGCGCCGGGTCGGCCACTTTATTAGCGAAAGCGTTACACTATTCCGCGTTACGCGCGGCGAACGCGTGACCACCCAAGTCTCACAAGAACTGCTTTCTGCTGTCGAAATCGGCCCAAGCCGTACCATGCAGCAGGACATTGAGTTTGGCGTTGTTCAAATCGTTGATATAGCCTTGAGGGCTATCTCGCCTGCCGTCAATGACCCCACTACCGCCATCACCTGTGTGGATCAGCTCAGCTGTATCCTCGTTCGCTGGCTCAGCCGGACCCCGGCCTCCAGCTGTTATTACGATCCACCCCATGTTCTACGAGTCATCGTGCCCTGGATCGGAATCGATGGCCTGCTGGATCTCGCCTTCGAACAAATCCGGCACTATAGCGCGGGGGATGCCGCCGTGAGCCTGAGGCTGATGCGGTCGCTTAGCGATATTTGTAGCACCGTTGATGATGATAATGTTCGGCGGCTGTTTCTTGAGCGCGGCCGAGCTTTGCTCGAAGCCTGCAGTTTAAAACTTCAAGAAGATGATCTTGATAGGCTCCGTCGGCGCCTCTCAACCTTGACCGACTACTGCTCAATTGCCGTTTAAGCGCACTCACAGGAAAGTCAAACGCTACCCTCCTGAACCGCTGCGGCAGATCTCCGCTGCCGTGAGCCCCGCCTGGTGCTCTTTCAAAATCCCGATAATTTGCTCTTCTGAAAACCGGCTGCGCTTCATGTCCGTCTCCCGTCTGTGAGCGGACCCTAACTTAAAATCGAGGGCATTTAAGGGGAGCAGGTCAGGATGCTTGCCGCTTGGATGAAGGAAAATCGAAGCCGCCAAGTGTCTCGCTTCCGGGTAGCCGGATTGAATCCAGCGAACTAGGCTAGACATGAGAGCGGTCATCTCGGTGAGGAAAGCGACGATGACCTCAGTGGCTCGCTGATGGCATTGCGCGGTACATTCAAAGTTACGCGATTTTGCGTCACATGAGGGTAGACTTTCGCCAATTGTTACGCGAGAGGTTTCACCCACACGACGAGGCAAAGAGCATGGCACGCAAAATCGTTATTGCCGGATTTCAACTGAAGATCAGGAACTCACCATCCAAAAGGCGGCTCTCGAGCGCGAGGGCTGTCATGTGAAAAACCGGATGATCAGAAGTACCAAGTGCAGTAAACATACGCTCCACGATGAGGGCGGTGAGTTAATCGCATCGCTTGAGATTATGGAAGGGGTTGCTTCTGAGCGAGGTTCTTCACAAGAAGCTGATATCGCGCCACACCACAAGAAAGCAGCAGCGGAGATACTTGCGAGCTGCGCTTTGTTGAACTTGCTGCCGGCAACTTCTAAGCGCTGATCCAAGAGCCCCAGTCACGCCGCTGCCTCGATCTCATGCATTTGCAGGCGGTAGCCGACGGCGGTCTCGGTGATGATGTGGGCAGGCCTTTCGGGGTCCTGCTCGATCTTCTGGCGCAGCTGGCGTATGTAGATCCGCAGATACTGAACTTGGCCCGCCGCACCCCAGATTTCCCGCACGAGAAAGTCGTGCGTTAACACCATGCCGGCGCGCAAGACCAGCAGCCGCAAAATATCGTATTCCTTTGGCGCGAGATGAACCTCGGCACCCCTCACCGTCACGATGCGCCGCACGAGATCGACGGTCAGATCGCCGCTTCGGAAAACCGGTTCGCTTCCCTGCTCTTGAATGCGGTGGCGGATGGCAGTGCGAAGCCGAGCCACCAACTCAAGGATACTGAAGGGCTTCGTGACGTAATCGTCGGCGTCAAGATTGAAGGCTTCGATCTTGGTCCGCTCGTCTCCATGGCTCGAAAGCACGATGATAGGAACCTTTTCTCCCTGGGCGCGGACATGGCGGATGACCTCGAGGCCGTTGATATCGGGCAGGCCAAGATCGAGAATGACGGCATCCGGTTTTTCATCGGCGATCGCGGCGATAGCTTCCTTACCGTCTTTTGCCTCGAGCATCCGGAATCCTTCAGCCCCGAGCGCTGTTTGGAGAAGGCGGAGGATTGGCGGCTCGTCATCGGCTACCAGGATTGGGGTTTTATCAGCTGCCACGGTCATGGTCACCCTAGTGGCGGACTCTCCGGAGCAGGCATCACGCGCTCCAATAGCCAGGGGCGCTTGAGCCTCACCGTCCCGCTTGCGCAAGCTGCGCTGCATCAAGGCTCATGTTGAGCGCAAGCACATTGACGCGGGGTTCGCCGATGATGCCAAGGAAGCGCCCTCGCACATTCGCATCGACGATTTGGCGCACGCGGTCAGCTGGCAATAGGCGTACCTTTGCAACTCTTGGGACCTGGAAGTACGCGGCTGCCGGGGTGATGTCGGGATCAAGGCCGCTTGCGGAGGTGGTGACAAGGTCAACCGGCACCGGAGCGGATGGGTTCTCCGCCTTGAGTTTCTTGACGTCCTCAGTAACCCTGTCGATCAAGCTTTTGGACGTTGGCCCGGCATTGGAGCCACCCGAATTTGCGGCGTTATAGGGTGAAGGGACCGTCTTTGTTGCGTCATTGGGATCGGTGTCCGTGGTCGCGGAAGGCCGTCCGTGGAAATAGCGCTCGCTCGTGAAATTCTGACCGATCAGCTCAGAGCCTATGATTTTGCCATCGCGTTCGATCAGGCTGCCATTTGCCTGATGCCGGAATGCGAGTTGCGCGATCCCGGTCATGGCGAGGGGATAGGCAAGTCCCGTAAGCAGGGTTAGCCCAATGATCATGACAAGGGCGGGGCGGATTTGATTCAGCATGACTTTCTCCTTAAGCAAGACCGATAGCCGACACAGCCATATCGATCAGCTTGATGCCGATGAACGGCACAGCAATGCCTCCGATGCCGTAGATCAAGAGGTTGCGGGTCAAGATTTTGGAGGCGCCGAGCGGCCGGTAGCTGACGCCGCGCAGCGCAAGAGGAATGAGTGCGATAATGATCAACGCGTTGAAGATGATCGCCGATAGGATCGCGCTTGTGGGCGTGGCAAGGTTCATGATGTTCAACGCATCAAGCAAGCCCTTACCGCCGGGGCCCTTAT
>JBAUNL010000016.1:0-4782 GCA_049579205.1 Rhodomicrobium sp.
CCTTCAGGGTGGATATAAGTTCTGGAACGGTGGCCTGACCCATGGTCCCGTCGCGGGCTTCGTCTACCAGAATGTGAACGTGAGCGGTTTTACGGAGAGCGGCAGCTTCACCAGTCTCGGATTCGGCAATCAAACGCGCGAATCGGCTGTCGGCCAGTTCGGCTATAAGGCCAGTTTCAACTGGTCGAACATCCAGCCTTTCGCACAGGTGACCTGGAACCACGAGTTCGCCGATGCGAACCGGAACGTCACAGCATCTTTGACGACAATAGCCGCGCCGAGCTACAGCCTTCCAGCGGCGCTCCTCGGCAAGGACTGGGGAGAGGCAAAGGGCGGCTTCACCTTCGATCTGGGCGGTGGCGTCAAATTCTTGACCGTAGGCAGCGCAGACTTCGGGCAAAGCAGTGCGACCGTCTATGGCGGTCAGATTGGCTTCAACGTGGCCTTCTAAAGCGCAAAACGCGCCTTCGGTTCGCACGGCCGTTGGCTGACCGGCGAGCCGGATTGGCAATCGGCACTGTTGGGTTGAAGCTGCGTATGCTGGGAGTGTTGCGCGATGCGAGCTGGCTGAACCGAAGCCGGGTGCGGTTCTATGCGATTATCCTGTGCCTGCTTATGGGCGAGAGCATGGCTTCGGTGGTCTATGTGTCTAATGGCATGGTCGGGCCAGCAGGAATACCACTTGGGAGCGATTTTACCAGCTTCCGCGCAGCAGCGGGGCTCGCCGCGGACGGGCGGCCCGAGGCTGCTTATGATCGCGCCACCCTTCATACCAGCGAGCGTGAGCTGTTTGGCGGCCGTGACGTCCGGTATTTTTATTTCTTCTATCCGCCGCCGTTTATGTTGCTCTGCCTGCCCCTCGCTCTCTTGCCTTATGGCGCGGCTCTGGCTTGTTGGCTCGTAGCCACAGGGATCGCGTTTTGGAGTGCGCTGTGGGGTTTCATGCCAAGGCGCGACGAGATCCTGCCCATCCTCGCGTTCCCGATCTTTTTTATCAATGCAGCTTTCGGACAAAACGGCTTTCTATCGGGCGCTCTAATGGGCTTTGGGGCGTTATTTTTGTCTAAAAGGCCCCTAGCGGCGGGCATTTGCTGGGGAGCGCTGATCTACAAACCGCACCTCGGCCTGCTCATTCCTTTTGTGCTCGTTGCTGCGGGGGCCTGGCGCACACTTACCGCCGCAGCTCTGACGGCTCTGTCGGTGAGTGCAGCCTCGTACGCCGCCTTCGGGACCGAAACCTGGCGTGGATTCTTCGCGTCGAGCCACGTCGCCCGTATGGTGCTGGAGCAAAACCTAATCGGAAATTACAAAATGCAAAGCGTGTTCGCCGCAGCAGGGCTTTGGGGACTGGGCGTTATGCCCGCCTACGCCTTGCAGGCGGCGGCCGCACTGAGTGCCGTCACGGTACTGATTTGGCTGACGAGGAAGCAACCACTCGGACCGGTGCACGGGGTCACGCTGGCGGCGTGCACTCTGCTCGCGAGCCCCTTTTTGCTGACCTATGATTTGACGCTGTTGAACCTGCCATTGGTTTGGCTGGCATCGGAGGGGCTGCGCACCGGTTTTCGCCCATGGGAGAAGCTAACGCTGCTCCTCGCCTACGCGTTACCCTTACTCGCGGAGGTGACGACAATGGCACGGTTGGCGATCCCGTGGACCCCCGTTATCGTGGCTTTGCTTGTGCTGGCACTGCTGCGCAGGGCAACAAAAGGATGCCACCAACTTCCTCACGGTGATCAACCAGCTGCCGTACCCGTGATCATGCGCTAAAACACGTGACTTTCAGCAAGTGAAGGGCTGCCTACGCATAAACCGGCCCGCAAGGCCCTCACCCTTGATCCTAGATAAAAATATCTCTATTGGCTTTAGCCTAAATTAGCAAAGGACGAATGGTTTGCATGGACTTGGCTCCGAACCGGCTGCATTTTTTGGCCATTTCCACATTAGCGTTTTCCATGACTGTCATGCAAATCTTGCTGTCCCGGATTTGCAGCGTGATGTTCTACTATCACTTCGCCTTTGCCGGTGTGACGCTCGCGATGCTCGGGCTCACTGCCGGTGCTTTGAAAGTTTACATCAATCCGCGCCGCTTTACGGCTGCCACCGTCGATTATGAAATGGCTATGCATTGCCTCCTGGCGGCTATGTTCCTTGCCGCTGGCTCGCTGATCCTAGTCGATTTTTCTGGCAGGCTGGTATCTGTGGCTAAGTCCTACGGCATGGGAGAATACCTAGATACCCCAATCATCCTTGCGGCTGCGGCTTTCGGGCTTTATGGCATCCTCAAAGCTTTTGCCGCCATGGGCGTGTCTGTTACGCTACTTCTCACTTATTTTCCCAGCTATTCTGGCCGGCTTTACGCCGCAGATCTGACAAGCGCTGCTCTCGGCTGCATCGCTGTCGTCGCCGCCTTGTATTTTCTTGATCCGGTCAGCATCATTCTCTTCCTCGCCACCGTGCTTGCTGTCGTGGCATGGCGGTTCCTCGCCAGCGGTCGGTCGCAGCGCCGCACTGGCGACGTCAGAATGGCAGCGATCATTTTCTGTTTGCTGTTTGCCGGACAGTCAGCGAGCTATCTGTCCGGGTCGCCGCTGTTCAAGGCGCGCATCGGCAAGCTCGCACCTCTTGAAAATCTGGTTTTTGAGCGCTGGAACACGTACTCCCATGTCGGCATCTATCCCTACACTTCGAACAAGCCTTTCGGGTGGGGTTTCGGCACGGCGCTGGACGAAAAAAAATATAAAAATGTCAAACAATACTGGCTGAAGATCGACGCCGACGCCGGTACGGTGCTGACGCAATTTGACGGCGATCTCACTGAGATGGAATACCTGAGATACGATGTCGTTAACCTTGGCTACCATCTACGGAAGATCGGGCATACCGGCATCATTGGAGTGGGCGGCGGGCGCGATGTGCTATCTGCGTTGACCTTCGGCACCCCGAAAATCACCGGCATCGAAATCAATCCGGCAATCTTTGAGGCGCTGAACAAGCCGTTTGCCGGGTTTACTGGCCGGCTAAGCAGCTATCCCAATGTAAAGCTTGTCAATGCCGAAGCGCGCAGTTTTATCAGTTCGCACGATTTAAGCTATGACATGATCCAGATATCATTGATCGATACCTGGGCGACGACGGCGGCAGGCGGTCTTGCTTTATCCGAGAACAAGCTATACACCCGCGAAGCTTGGCGGGAGTTCCTGGAGCATTTAAACGCTGACGGACTGCTGACGGTTTCGCGGTGGTTCATTCGCGGCCAGCATCATGGGGAACTCTACCGGATGCTATCCATTGCAAATGAGGCGTTGACAGCGCTCAATCCGGCATTGACTGTCCGCAACCACGTCCTGGCGGCAAATGCGAACAATATCGTGACGGTGGCCGTCAGCAAAAGACCTTTCAGTGAAGGAGAAATAAGCAATTTCCTCGCGATCTGCGGGCGGTATGGATTTACGCCGCTTATGACGCCGCATCTCAGCTTCGACGCCGTGAGCGAGATGATAATGTCTGGGAAAGTCACGGAAAAATTCTACGCTTCGCTACCGCTAGATTTCAGCGCCCCTACAGATGACCGGCCCTTCTTCTTCAACATGGCTCGCTTCGGCGATGTGCTGTTCGGGCGCACCGGCCGCTCACAAAACGAGCGCAATAATATCGCCGTATCGATGCTGTTCTTCCTCTCCATCTTCACGGGCGGTGCGCTCAGTTACGTTATGCTTCTTCCGATGGCAAAGCTATACCGTGAGCAGAAGCAATCGTCAGGCAAGTCCGCTCTTTTTGCCATCTATTTCGCCGGCATCGGCCTGGGCTTTATGTTCATTGAAATGTCCATGATGCAGCGGTTAATGATTTTTCTTGGCCATCCAGTTTACGGGCTGTCGGTCATCCTGTTTACAATGTTACTGTTCAGCGGGATTGGCAGCTATTTTGCCAAATTTGAGAAATTGTGTTGCAGCGGCTATGTTCTGCCTCCGGCACTGCTGATTGTCCTACTGATTGCAACCGGGTGGCTGATGCCGGTGGCCATCGCCCGGGCGACGCATTTCGGCACGCCGCCGCGCATTTTGATTTCGGTGGCCCTGTTGATGCCGATCAGCTTCTTTATGGGCATGATGTTCCCGCTCGGGATCGGCGCAGCAAAAAAGATGCGAAGCAGCCTCTTGCCGTGGTTTTGGGCATTGAATGGCGTCGCTTCCGTTTGCGGCAGCATTTTTTCGATTGTCGTGTCCATGAGTTTCGGCATAAGCACCGCTTTTGCGGTAGGCATCCTGTGCTATGTCCCCTGCCTGTTTATTAGTCTGCGTTTGCGCAAGACATTTACCCCCGCCCCTATGGCGCTAGCATTCCCCTGACCTGGATCTTGGCAGAGCACAGCGCTCGCGGCCGAAAAGACCGGTCATCGACCGAGTTTTTCCATAAGCCCCCAATTAGTGGTTGGAGGAGGACCCCTCGGACCGAAATGCCAAGCTGCGTATGCTGGGAGTGTTGCGCGATGCGCGCGGCTGAACCGAAGCCGGGTGCGGTTCTATGCGATTATCCGAAGGCTCCAGCCATTTCGTTACCGCCATGACCGCTCCGGTTGCTTCCAGCCGGAACGAGTTCGCCGGGTAGGATTTGCACCTACTGGAAAAGCGCCGCCTTGTCACGGCGCACACCCTAGCAGCCTGTCGGACTGAGTTGAGCGATTGATGTCCTGGCAGCGGCTTGTGGGGGATGCGCCGTTGCCCGTCATCGTTCGGTATCGCAAAGCTAAAGGGCGCCCTCAAGCGGCCTTCATGGCGA
>JBAUNL010000017.1:0-2019 GCA_049579205.1 Rhodomicrobium sp.
GCATATTAAAGCGTTTGGCTGGGCTTTCTTGGACGGGCTTAGAGACCCGGTCAGCCTGAGCCTGGCTGCTCTTCTTTTTGCGAGCGTGCTTGTGTGTTCCTTGCTCCTTTGGGGTGCAGATTTCCTCGACTCCGCAGCGATCGCGTGGCGTGTTTTTAATGGGCCAGGAGTTGGCTCCCCGCCTTCAAAAGGGTCTGTCCCGATACTGATTGCTCCAAGAATCGCCTTCCCCACGCCGCAGAACAAGTCGCGGCTTATAGGTCCGGCAAAGCCGGAATGATGGGGCGCACAGATGATGAAAAGTGCGTATACCTCGCGACCAGCCGCAAAAGCTCTTGAGCCCGTAATGTCTTTTGCGCTTGATATAGCTCCTGCGCTCTCATCATTACGCTGCTGCCCCTTCGCGCGATCCTGCATCTAGGGCGCGGCGTCTTTCATTACGTGTTGAATATATTCATAGGCTTCGGGCTGGGGAACACTGTGATCCCCTATCATGAAAATGCCACCAGCATCCGAGGTCCACGTGGCCATCATGCCGGCGCCTTGGCCGTCGTACAGCCTGAGAGTAATCTGCTTCCCGAGGTTGTAATCGTCTTTGATCAAGACGAAACAGCGGTTCGTGTCCTCGTCATATTTCGCAAAGTATGAGCTGAAGGCATGTTCTAATTTAAGCCCAACCTCCCAGAGGAGCTGTTTGCCGAGTTTCGAGCACTCACTCCTCAGATGAAAAACCTCCGTTGCGGTAGGCTTTTGGCCGGCACTCGCGGGGGAGCAGAATAGCAGTGCGGCAACCGCTAGCATTGATCTCATCATTCATCTTTCTTCTTTATTAGCGCTACGACTTCGCGACAGTGGAGTGACAAGCGATTCGAAGTCGGTGGACTCCATGTTCACCTCTCTTGCTCATCAAAAAACGCCCCTCGCCAAACAGAGCCCGTGAGGCGGCACGTTCAAACCGAAATGGATGCGCCCCGATACTGTTGGATAAGCGTATGCTTCCGAGCCGTCGGAAAGCTCCTCGCTCTGTCTTCCTGATGAATGGCGCGCCTGTTCGATAACGCGCTTAATTGCTGCATACTGTTGCAGCGTAAGGTTGGCCATGGCCAGGCCTTCGATATCCGGGTCATGATTAGTAATATTCATTGCGTCTGTCCCTCCTCTTCGCAGTTTCGCTATCTCGTCTACCGCTCGCTCGCTCGGAAGGGGGAATGCGCAACAGGCCATATTGAGGCGAGCTTGGCTTCTCCTCAATCTGAAAGTTCCCAGGAGTGCCGCAGCGGAAACATAGCCTATGGACTGGCCGTGCTGCGCGATATGCGCCCAGTCTCCCTCCTTGCCGATAAGGGTAACCTGAGAACCCTTCTTCAAGAGCCGTTTCGATGACGCACCGCGCGTAGCGCTTTCGAGGACTTCGGTGTCAGCAAGAAGTGCATGTGTCGGCTTTAGGGGAATAGCGGCGCCCGCGTCGGTGACTGCGCCTGCGTTAAGCATGGCGAGCACTTTGGGGTAGCGCGGCGCGAGTGGATAATTCGGCGTCTCACCTAGCCGCACAATGGGTTTCTGGCAATATTCCCTTGGTCCCTTGGCGTCGCAGACTTTGAGCTCGCGGCTAAGATCGGGAACGCGGGTCTGCACATAGCCAGCAAGATCGTAGAGCTGCACCTTGTCCTCACTTCCCGCTTTGGCGAGACCTTCGAGCCAAGCATAGGTGAATAGCCCATGATTGCGGTAGCCTTCCGCCGCGATCTGCTGCGGGCCCGCCGCCATGAAGAGCGTGCGCCCGGTCGCATCCTTGAGGCGTAAATAGGCGGCATCGTCGGCGGTGGCATCGCGCGCCCGGAACAGGCTTCCGGCCGTAGATGCCTCGCACGCCTTCGAGCTTCGGCGCGAATCCAGCAGCCATCGCGTGCAACCTCAAATAGCAAAATAGCCTACTGGCAACAAAAATAGCCCACTGGTATCAGATGGGAAACAGAGAGAAACCTGCAACCTAACGCGCTTTCGCGCCCGAAAGGCCTG
>JBAUNL010000018.1:0-8532 GCA_049579205.1 Rhodomicrobium sp.
GCCAAGCAGGACAAATTTGACGATCTACCGCTTACGCCGGCGTGGCTGCCTACGCGCTGGCCTCAGTTCGGTGGTGATTGCCTGAACGCTCCTCGCGATCTTGGCCGCAATGGCAGCTTCCTCGTCATCCGCCAACTCGAACAGAATGTGGAAGCATTCAATATCTACCTCGAGTCGGCGGCGGCGCAGCTGAGGAATGAATGGCCCGATTTCGAGATAACTGCGGAGTGGCTTGCCGCGAAAATGATCGGCCGCTGGAGAGACGGCACGTCACTGGTCCGCAACCCAAGCGGCACAGGCAGACCGGAAATCGACAATAACTTTCTGCTAGGCCGAGATGATCCCGAAGGACTTAAGTGCCCGTTCGGCGCTCACATCCGGCGTGCGAACCCACGCGACAGCCTCAAGCCGGGGGATAAGGATCAGATCGCGATCTCAAATCGCCACAGAATATTCAGGGTTGGGCGTCCTTATACCGACGTAGGCAGGAGTGGAAAGACAGAACCTCGTGGGCTGCTTTTCATGTGCGTCAATGGCGATATTGAGCGCCAGTTCGAGTTCATTCAACAGACTTGGATTGTCTCGCCGTATTTTCACGGACTGGGCAAAGAAAACGATCCAGTGATTGCCCCAATACGTCACGACAGTACATTTACAATCCCCACTCATCGCGGTCCGATTACACTTCGGAATATGCAAACATTCATAACGATGCGTGGCGGAGCCTATTTCTTCCTCCCGAGTAGAAGCGCAATGCGCTTTCTATCCCGCGCCCGCTAAGCACCACTGCCTGCTACAACTGGATACAATCCCTATGAAAGTGGACGGTATTATTTAAATCACTTTCCTTTATAGTGGAACCAGAGCGCAGGATTTAAGTAAAAATACGGAGGGAGAGCCGCGCATAAGTGCACCTGCGCCGAAAAGCTGCGGGGCATGCGTTGCGACTCCCCAGAGACGCCGTCAATGATCTTCAAGCAATTTCCAATCTTCGAAAATGTTCGTGACGAAATGCTAGAGGATTTGGCTGCTCGCTGTTCATGGCGAACAATTCGCTCCGGGAGGCAAATTATACTGGCTAAAGAGGCTAGCAGCGATGTCTACTTTATCACTGAGGGCAAGGTGAAAGTCTTGCTTTATTCAGCGGACGAGGGGCGCGAGGTCCACTTTACCGAGTTTGGTCTTTACGAGATGTTTGGCGAGCTTTCTGCCATTGACGGCCTGCCACGATCGGCTACGGTAGAAGCCGAGGAAGAGTGCAGGCTCGCTGTCCTCAGCCAGGAGCAGTTCAGACGCCTTCTTCAAGAACATTCCGATTTCGCCTTCGCCGTCCTGAAGCAGCTCGCCTCTCAGGTGCGCCGGCTTTCAGAGCGCGTGTTTGAGTTCAGCACCTTGACCGTCCATAGCCGCATTCTTGCCGAACTTTTACGGCTGGCCGTCCCTGTTCCTGGAAAACGCGGACAGGCGCTGATATCCCACGTCCCGCCGCGCGAGGATTTTGCCGCCCGGCTTAGCACGACCCGGGAGCAGGTTTCCAGGGCGATAACCAAAATGGCGAAAGACGGCATTCTTCAGCGCGAGGGTAAGAAGTCCATACGCATTATCGACTTGGAACGTCTGCGCAAGCTTGCGAGCAAGGCAAAGGGCGAGTGATCTCAGAAACCTCAGTGGTGCCTCATCCTATTCGGGTACGCAGGATACGCCAGGAAGAACTGATTGGGACCTACTCTCAATGCCTACGTGCTTGCAACCTTCGCCAGATCTTCTACGCTTTCGTTTCTGGCTCAAGACCCTTTTTTGTATTGGGGATTCCTTTGGGTGCAGGCCCGTAGCGCAAAACCTGCACCTGGTCGACCGTAGCCACGCCTACCTTCAAGAGTTGATCAAGGATGTCAAGGAATGCGTTCACTTTTCCTTCGGTGTCCAGGATTTCTATGACAAGCGGCAAGTCCCTGGAACTGCGAAGGATCTTCCCGGGATTGAGACCGCTCGCGGTGCCGAAGCCCATATAGCCTCGGAACACGGTTGCACCGGCCAGCCGCGATTGCTGCGCCTGCACCACGATTTCCTCGTAAAGAGGCCTTCCCTTATATTTGTCGTCCTCCCCAAGGAAGATACGTAGCCGCAAACAAGTCAAGACGGCGCATTTTCTGGTGCCTCCCCGTCCACACAGTCAACAGCATAACGCTTGGCAAGCTGCAAAGCTAGCGGCAGTAGGAATTTAGCAAATCCATTTCAATTCTTCGAGGGCATTAAAAGTTGCTGGGCTTATTTTTACTGTAGATCCCAGTTTAACAAGCAGTACCTGAAACATAATCAACGCTCTTCCAGACACTTCCTCGCAGAAGCCCATATTATTGTCAGTATGCTGCGCAGACGTTCGCTCTGAACTCTTCTGTCTTAATGGCACCACACCTATTGCTTGATTACGCAAGTCTGAGGTAGGTACCTCTACGAATCGGCCCGAGTTGTAAGGCTATTGTAAGATAGATCGATGCATTCGAACCTCATAATTTTGGGATCGGGCGGGCGTGGGGATGGTGCCTGCGGAAGGCGCCGCAGCTTTCTTGAGAGGGGTTGTGACCAAATTCGGCTGCGTAATCAGCCTGGCATCGGCGATGCTAGGGCTTCAGTCTTGCGTCGGGCCGGATTTCAAGTTTCCGGAGGTACCGAATATTGGTTTGTACACCCTCGACCGGCAACCGCTGAGCACTACGGCAGGTGGCATAAGTCAGCATCTCGACCTTGGTACGGAACTGCCGGCGCAATGGTGGACTCTTTTCCATTCGCAGTCTCTGAATAGCCTTGTCCAGCGGGCTCTCCGGGACAATCCCAATGTCGAAGCCGCACAAGCCGCCCTTCGGGTTGCTCAGGCGAATGTGTATGCGGAGGTGGGGCAGCTTTTCCCTCTGGCTAGCGGAAATTATCAAGGCACTGGCGGAAGAGTTGCCAGCGAGGTCTCATCTCCTCTCAACACTCCGGCCCCAAGCAATTATTACACGCTTCATACCGCTCAATTCACCGTGTCCTATGTGCCAGACATCTGGGGGGGCACGCGCCGGCAGATCGAGAACCTCGAAGCGCTTAAAAAGAACCAGCGCTTCACGAATGAGGCGACATTTCTCACGCTTACATCCAGCGTCGCTATGGGCGCGATCCAGGAGGCCTCGCTGCGGGCACAAATCAATGTGACGGAGCGGCTGATCAAGATCGCGAAAGAGATCCTGGGGAAAGTCCGCCTTCAGAGGGATTTCGGCCAACTCTCCGAGGTCGACGTCGCGACACAAGAGGCACTCGTAGCCCAAACCGAGGCAACCCTGCCGCCACTGCGGAAGGCGCTGGCCCAACAGCGCGATGCTCTCATCGTGCTCTCCGGGCATCTACCGGGCGAGGGACTGCCGGAACGCTTCGAATTCACGTCACTGAAACTCCCGCGCAATTTGCCGGTCAGCCTTCCCTCAAACCTTATTGCGCAGAGGCCAGACGTTCGGGCGGCGGAAGAGAACATGCACGCGGCCTCAGCGATGATAGGAGTTGCGATCGCCAACAGGCTGCCACAGTTTTCCATCAATGGCGACATTGGCCGCAGCGGGACTCAGTTCGCAAATTTGCTCTCCGCCAATCCCGCCTTTTATTTGTACACCGGGCTCGCAAACGCATCGCAGACAATCTTTGATGGCTTTACACTCCAGCAGAGACAGCGTGCGGCAGAGGCTGGGCTGGACCAGGTCGCAGCGCAATACCGCTTGGCAGTGCTGACGGCCTTCCAGAATGTTGCGGATGCGCTTTATGCAATCCGGCACGATACGGTTGGGCTGCAAAAGGCCATCCTTGCCGAAGTCGCCGCCGAGAAGAGCCTGCGGCTCACCCGGCTGCAATTGGAGCAGGGGCAAATTGCGATTCAGCAAGTGCTCGGCGTGCAGACAACCTACCTGCAGGCATCGCTCGTTGTGATCCAGGCACGAACCAACCGCTACGCCGATACGGTTGGCCTTTTTCAGGCCTTGGGCGGTGGTTGGTGGAATAGAGCAGAGCCGCCGCATGTGGAGCAGCCGGAGGCCTGGCTCACAAGTGTCGTAGGCGTGAAGCCTGACCCCATAGCGGCAGAGTATCCCGGAGCATCGAAAAATGAAGCGAGATAATCCGCCTTCGCGCCCGCCCTCCTCTCGAAGCGGGGTTTGGGGATGAGCCTCAGTAACGAAACGAGATTGAGATTGGCTTGCCTCCTGTGCGGCGGCTTCTTCCTCGCGGCAGCCTCCGCTCAGCTTGCTGCCGCCGCGGCAGAAGCGCAGCAAGCCGCGGCCGAGCCTAGTGTGGAGCTGTCGGAGTCGCAGCTCAAGGCGATCAAGATCGAGCCAGTGGGTGAGCAGTCATTTCCACAAGAGCAACAAGCCGTAGGGAATATCGACTTCAATCAAGAGCTGCTGACGCAAGTCTTCACGCCTTATCAGGGGCGAATCCTCACGGCTCCGGTCAGCGCCGGCAATATGGTGAAGAAAGATCAGGTCCTGTTCACGATCGACAGCCCCGATCTCGTCCAAGCAGAATCTACTCTCATTGCCGCAGCGGGTGTTCTCGATTTCACCGCGAAAAACCTGGAAAGACAGAGAAATCTTTACAAGCAGAGCGCTGCTGCGCAGCGAGATTACGAGCAGTCGATCTCCGATCAACAGGGTGCGGATGGCGCTTACAAGGCGGCTCGCGCGGCGGTCAAAGTCTTCGGCAAGACCGATGCCGAAATCGACAAGATTCTTGCTGAACGCAAGATCGATCCTGCCCTCGTCGTTCCTTCGCCGATTACCGGACTGATCACGGCCCGGACAGCCTCACCGGGATTGCTCGTTCAGCCCGGAAATCCCCCACCGGTTTACATCGTCGCGGACACAACCGCGATGTGGATGCTGGCCAATGTGCCGGAGAAGGATGCTCCCGAATTAAAGCAAGGCCAGGAAGTGCGCGTTACGGTCGCGTCATTACCGGGGCGCGTCTTTATCGGAAAAATTATCACGGTGGGTGCTACCGTCGATGCAAACACCCGCCGGGTTCTCGTGCGCTCCGAGATCGCCAACCCAGACAATCAATTGCGCGCGGGCATGTTCGCGAATTTCGTCATCACCATCGCACCGCCGAAGCGCGCCCTTGCCGTACCTGAGGATGGGATCGTTCGCGAAGGCGACGGCACCATGACGGTGTGGGTCACAGCGGACCGGCACAAGTTTACGAAGCGCGTTGTGACGACGGGGCTTGTGCATAACGGATTCACTGAAATCCGCAAGGGGCTCAAGCCTGGAGAGCTGATTGCCTCCGATGGCTCCCTTTTCATATCGAACCAGTATGTCAATTCTCATTGACCCATTGCGCAGAGGCGCGGCGTATTTTTAGAGGTGAATCGTGTTTCAGGGCTTGGTTGCGTTTGGATTAACACGCCGTCCGGTCGCTCTGTTGATCCTGGCGGCTTTCATTGTCGCAGGAGCATTCGCTTTCGCGAGACTTAATATTGAGGCCTATCCGAACCCCGCCCCCGTCATCCTCGAAATCACCGCTCAGTCCCCAGGTTTGTCGGCCGAGGAGATGGAACGTCTCTATACGATCCCTATTGAGGTGGGGTTGGCTCCTACGCCTGGCGTCAATAACATCCGGTCGACCTCGTTCTATGGATTGTCGTTCGTTCGCGTCACCTTCGAATACGGAGTCGATTACTATGCGGCGCTTCAACAAACCGGACTCAACCTTCAACAGAACGTCAACCCAAACTTGCCCAATAATGTACAGGCGCAAATCCAGGCTTCGAGTGTCGTGGGCGAGATATATCGCTATCAAGTCGTGGGGCCGCCCCACATCGGTATAACCAATCTGCGTACGATTCAGGATTGGGTATTGCAAAGGCGACTTCTCACGGTGCCAGGAGTTGTTCAAGTCAACACGTGGGGCGGCACCACCAAGGAATATGAGGTCGAGGGCGATCTCGATAAGCTCGAAGCCTATGGGATATCCCTGCCGCAGCTCCTGTACGCCATCGGTAATGCAAACATCAATGTCGGTGCGAGAAGCATCAACATTGGAAAGCAATCCGTCAATATCCGGGGAATCGGGCTAATCGATAACGGCGGTAGTATCGATCTGACTCAAGGGCGCAGGATTGAAGACATCGAGAGTATCACCCTCTCTCAGACCAATGGCGTCCCAATCTTAGTCAAGGATGTCGCGCGAGTCTATTTGGGGAATGTTCCAAGGCTTGGCAAAGCAGGACGCGATTATGACGACGATGTGGTCGCGGCCATTATTGTCATGAACAGGACCCTCCACACGAATGACGTTATCGCGCGCGTGAAGGAAGAGGTCGCCAAAATCAATTCGGACGGCAGCTTGCCGCCGGGCGTAAAAATTGTCCCAATCTATGACCGCACAACTCTCGTTAATGTTACGACCAGCACTGTTTTGCATAATCTGATCGTGGGATGCACCCTGATCTTCCTTCTGCAGTGGATCTTTCTCGGAGATTTGCGAAGCGCCCTTATCGTTGCAATCAACATCCCTTTCGCTCTCTTCTTCAGCATCATTGTCATTGTATTACGAGGTGAGGACGCGAACCTCTTGTCTCTGGGAGCCGTTGATTTTGGAATTGTTGTCGACTCGGCGGTTATTCTTGTTGAGAATATTTTCCGGGTCTTTCAAGCCAGGGAACGGGAGGCGCTTCTAAGAAGAGCCGCACCTCTCTCTAACGGCACATCTGACTCGAATTTCCTTACGAGAATCCGGTTGATTCACGTCAGCGCAGTGCAGGTCGAGCCGGCGATCTTGTTTTCGACACTGATTATCTTGGCGGCGTTCGTGCCCCTCTTCACGATGCAGGGCGTGGAAGGGCAGATCTTCAACCCGATGGCACGGACCTACGCCTATGCTCTCATCGGCGCGTTACTCGCCACCTTCACGATTACTCCGGTGCTGGCATCCTTGCTCCTGCCTGAACGCATCGAGGAAGCGGAAACACTGATTGTACGAGCTGCCCACGCGCTCTATTCTCCCGTCCTAAAGGCAGTACTAAAATTCCGAAGGCTTACGTTGGCCCTCTGCCTGATCTTTCTGGGAGCCAGTATGTTTCTCGGTTCGCAGCTCGGCACGGAATTCTTGCCCGCCCTCGAAGAGGGTAACCTCTGGATCCGCGCTTCAATGCCGCCGACCATCTCGCTTGAAGCCGGCATGCCCATCGTCAATCGCATCCGCGAGATACTAAAATCGCATCCGGAAGTGATAACCGTGGTCTCGCAACATGGTCGCCCCGACAATGGCAGCGATGCGACGGGCTTCTTCAACGCCGAGTTTTTTGTACCCTTGAAGCCTTTTGAGCAGTGGGCTCCGGGCCGTCACAAAGAAGATCTGGTCAAAGATCTTCAAAACGAATTCGCCAAAGAATTCACCGGCATCGACTTCAATTTTTCACAATACATCCAGGACAATATTGAGGAAGCCCTTTCCGGAGTTAAGGGGGCTAACTCGATCAAGATCATCGGCCCTGATTTGTTCAAGCTTGAGGAACTAGCTGTGCGAGTCAAGCACATCATGGAACAGGTACACGGTGTTGAAGACCTCGGAATTTTCAGGGTGCTTGGCCAGCCAAATCTAAACATAAAGGTCGATCGCCAAAAGGCGGCACGTTACGGGCTTAATGCCGGCGACATCAATAGTTTCGTGCAAACCGCATTTGGTGGAACAGTTGCAACGAACGTCTTTGAGGCAGACAGGCAATTCGGTATCAATGTCCGTGCCGCTCCGCGTTTCAGAGACAGCATCGATGCCATTCGAAACGCAAAAATTGGCGTGCAAACTGGCTCAACCATGGCGTACATTCCGC
Organism: Rhodomicrobium sp.; assembly: GCA_049579205.1. GTDB lineage: Bacteria > Pseudomonadota > Alphaproteobacteria > Rhizobiales > Rhodomicrobiaceae > Rhodomicrobium. The sequence continues at coordinate 7,853 of JBAUNL010000018.1, forward strand.
TCAGCGAAGTGGCGTCCATTTCCTTGGATACTGGCGCATCCTACATCTTTCACGAACGCAACCAGCGTTTCATCGCGATAAAATTCAGCGTCCGCGGGCGCGACCTAGGCAGCACGATCGCGGAAGGGAAGGAGCGGATTGGCCAAGCCGTGAAGCTGCCAACCGGCTATCGAATGATCTGGGCTGGAGAATTTGAAGAACTTGAGCAAGCGCAAAAGCGGCTTTCGATCATCGTGCCGATCAGCATCCTACTGATCCTCGGATTGCTCTACGGCCTTTTTAACAGCCTGCGCGACAGCCTCGTCGTGCTTGCTGGATTTCTCTTTGCGGTTGCTGGCGGACTTATAGCCCTTTTCGTCTCCGGCGAAGCGTTCGGCATCTCCGCCGCCATCGGCTTCGTGTCATTGCTCGGGATTTCGGTGATGAACGGTATCCTTATCATAACCTACTTCAATGAAATCAAGGCGGGAGGAGTTGCACCAAGAGAGGCTATGTTTCAGGCTGCCAGTCAGCGGATGCGCGCGGTGCTGATGACGGGCTTCTCCGCAGCCATCGGACTATTCCCGGCAGCATTTTCAACTGCCATTGGCAGCCAGGTGCAACGCCCGCTCGCCATCGTTGTGGTTGGCGGAATGCTCATCGGCCCCATCATGCTTCTCATTGTCGTACCCGCCCTGCAA
>JBAUNL010000019.1:0-1680 GCA_049579205.1 Rhodomicrobium sp.
CTTTTTGTCCTGTGCGCCCTTGCGATACATGATGTTCTTGAACTGCGAATGCCCTGCCATCGGATGCCTTATTGCGCCTTATATTTTTGCTGCGTCACGGGCGCTAAAAAGGCGCCCGGCGTTTTGAAAGTTTTGCATGACCCCGGAAAACTTTGCAAGCGCTGCCGGCCCTGGGACAGAGGAGTCAACGGCGCTTTCCCCAAAGGCCAATTTCTTGCTCCTCATATATGGGGCGGCCTGCAGAGCGGCCAAAGTTTAAGCTTAGCAGGCGCTCGCTTATTTGATAGCCTTCCCCGCAAACTGCCTGCCAAAAAGAGGGGAACGCCATGTGTATCGCCTGCGACCTCAAGAACGGAATTGGATTGCATGCACCCTCAAGCCGGCGAGCCTTCCTGAAGACAGCCGCGGCGGCGGGCGCCATTTACGCCGGCGCAGCCTTACCGGGTGCGGGACGAGCCCTCGCGAAGGAGAACGAAAAAGCCAGCATCATCGTCGTGAACGCGAAGATCATCACTCTCGATCCGAAAAACCCGTCTGCCGAGGCCATCGCCATCCGGGGAGAGGAAATCCTCGCCGTCGGCAGGCGCCGCGACATTGAAAAGTTCAAATCAGCGGAAACACAGCTGCTCGACGCAGGCGGCCGAACCATTATTCCGGGCCTCAACGACAGCCATACTCACTTCATCCGGGGCGGACTGACCTATTCGCAAGAACTGCGCTGGGACGGCGTCCCCTCGCTGGCGTTGGCCCTTAAGATGCTGAAGGAACAGGCGGTGCGCACGCCGGCCCCGCATTGGGTGCAGGTTGTTGGCGGCTGGACCGCGGTGCAGTTCAAGGAGAAACGGCTGCCAACCCTCGCTGAGATCAATGCGGCCTCTGGAGATGTGCCGGCCTTCGTGATGCATATTTACGACCACGCCTTCCTGAATAGAGCCGCGATGGCTGTGCTCGGTTTCACCAAGGACAGCCCCGATCCCGCAGGCGGCAAATTCGAGCGCGACGCAAGCGGCGCGCCGACCGGCCTTGTCATCAACGTCAGCAGCATTGGCAGCCTGCTTGGCATCTTCGCCCGTATTCCGAAACTTGATGCCGCCGAACAGATCATCTCCACCCGTCACTTCATGCGCGAGCTGAACCGGCTCGGCGTCACGAGCGTGATCGACGCGGGCGGAGGCGGCCAGAACTATCCGGGCAATTATCAGGCCATAGCCAAACTCGCGGCGGACAAGGAGCTAACCGTTCGCGTTGCCTATTCCCTGTTCGCGCAACGCCCCGGCAAGGAGCTGGAGGACTACAAGGCTTGGGTTACGCAGGTGAAGCCGGGCCAGGGCGATGATCATTTCCGCATGGTGGGTGCGGGCGAGTACATGGTTTGGGCCATGCATGACCCGGCCAACTTTGCCAAGGATGTGATCGCCCCCACGCCCGTCTCCGAGGCGCAGCTTGTCGAGGCCATCAAGCTTGTGGCCTCCAATGGTTGGCCCTTCCGGCTTCATGCCAATTACGATCAGACCGCGCAAAACCTCATGCGGGCCATTGAGACCGCTCATAGAGACGTGCCCGTCGATAAGCTGCGCTGGGTCATCGATCACGGCGAAGGCCTAACCGCGCCAACCCTTGAGCGAATTGCCAAACTCGGCGGATCGGTTGCGATCCAGAACCGGATGACGCTCGACGGGG
>JBAUNL010000020.1:0-4042 GCA_049579205.1 Rhodomicrobium sp.
GATAAACCGTACACGATTTCGGTGGATTATGTGATGAATAAACCTGCGGAAAAGCTGTCGCAAGCGGGGGCGGCGGCATTTTGCGAGAGCGCCGGACCTTACGCGCTAAGCGCAGTTGAGAAAAACAGTGAGCAAGCTGTGAAGTCTAAGCCGGTCATAATCAAGAAATATGCGAACCGGCGTCTCTATAATACCGAGACCAGCAGCTACGTGACCCTAGAAGATCTCGGTGAGATGGTTCGATCGGAACGCGATTTTCTTGTTTACGACGCGAAGACGGGCGAGGATCTGACTCATGCTGTTCTTACTCAGATCATTGTCGAAGAGGAGGGCAAGTCCGGCTCGAACCTGCTTCCGATAGGCTTCCTGCGGCAGCTCATCCGCTTTTACGGACATTCCATGGAGCAACTCGTTCCTAAATATTTAGAGTTCAGCATGGAGACGCTGACGCGCGAGCAGGAGAAATATAGAAAGCAATTCGCGAACACGTTCGGCACGGCTGCCTTTGAGGCAATGCAGGAACAGGCTCGACAGAACATGGTCCTTTTCGAGCGGGCATTCGCGATGTTCGCGCCCTTTTCAAAGGTCGAAAATGCCCGGCCGTCCGAGGAAAAGCCTGCGCAAACTCAACCTGAGACGCCGGCGAACGCGACATCTGGCGAAATCGCGGAGCTGAAGGCACAGCTTACCGCGATGCAGGAGCAGATCGAGCGTCTGTCGAAGACGGCTTCGAAAGAAGAAGATTCCGCTTAGGGCATCCGGGGGGACTCCACTTTTAGCTGCTCCTAGACGGTTTCCTGTTCCCTCCAATCCTCTAAGGCCACCGGAGTGAGACCGAGAATTGCTTCGGCCTCGCCGTCGCTTATGCTCTCAACGGCACGGAGCTTGCGATCGACCGCTCTTTGACGAGCGGTTACCTTTTCGATCGTGTTGGAAGCTTCGTGGAGCTTCTTCTGCACCTGATCGAGCATCGTCCCATACTTTCCAAACTCGGCCTTTACCGCTTCCAGCACACGCCAGACTTCGCTCGACCGTTTCTGAATTGCGAGTGTGCGGAACCCCATTTGCAGCGCGTTAAGCGTCGCGGCCAGCGTTGTTGGGCCAGCTAGCGTCACACGATAGTCGCGTCGCGCCATCTCTATGAGGCCAGGGCGCCGAAGGACTTCCGCATAGAGTCCTTCCGTCGGCATGAACATGATTGCGAAATCGGTTGTGTGCGGAGGATTAACATACTTGTCGCGAATCTCTCTCGCGCTATTGCGAACGCGAGCTTCAAGCTGCTTGCAGGCAGCGTCCACGGCTCCGGGATCCCCCCGCTCCGCAGCCAGCGTCAAGCGATCATAATCCTCTTGAGGAAATTTGGCATCGATTGGCAGAAGAACCTCAGGTTCCCCGTCTTCGCGCCCGGGAAGGCGTATGGCGTACTCGACCCGCTCTTGGCTTCCTGGTCTGGTTGCCGCATTCTTCAAATACTGTTCTGGCGTCAAAACCTGCTCAAGGAGGTTGCCGAGCTGCACCTCGCCCCAAGCCCCGCGCGCCTTAACGTTGGTTAGAACTCGCTTCAAGTCGCCGACGCCGTTGGCGAGCGATTGCATCTCGCCCAAACCCCTGTGGACCTGTTCCAGGCGCTCACTCACGAGCTTGAACGACTCGCCTAACCGCTTTTCCAACGTGCCTTGAAGCTGCTCATCCACGGTCTTGCGGATTTTCTCCAGCTTTTCGCTATTTTCGCCGCGGAGAATATCCAGCCGCTGTTCGACCGATTTGCGTAAATTTTCTTGAGTCTGCTCCTGCTTGTGGGTGAGCCCAGAAAGCTCCTTCGCGACTAGCTCAAGCTTCTCCTTCTGCGCCGCTGCGATGTTGTCACCCAGAACCTTGACGGAGCCTTGTACTTCTTCTCGCAATGCCCGATCACTATCGGCTGCGTTCTTTCCGAGATCGCTCAATTTGTTATCGACGAGTTGCAGAAGTGCACGAACTTCGTTCGCCAATTCCTCGCGAAGAGATCTGCTTGCGGCACCTGCCTCTTCGCGATTGCGGCCGCCCTCGTCGCGTAAGATGCTCTCCAGGCGCGCGACAGAATCTGCGAGCGATTGTAACTTTGCCAGAACATCCGGGGAATCAGCTCCGCGCTTCGACCGAAGAAAAATCAATAGTGCTGTCGCGAAGGCAGCAAGCGCCGTTGCGGCAGCAATACCGGAAACTAATTCGGCAGACATTCCCATTCCCCGCCCTGGCATTCTTAAGATTAGTTCGCAAACCTAGCGGTGGCTCAACTCGGAGAGAGCACCATCGTCATTCGTTTTGCAGCTTCTGGAGCGCAATCTGGCAGGCGCCGGTTAGGCTGGGGCATCCGCATACCGCTTCCCAAATGAGATGACCCTCGATGCTATCGTATTCGTGGCGCAAGGGATTTCCAATGCCGCGAATGCCTTTCCAGGGCTGTTCAGGCATGAGCCGCTCCGCGTCGTCGCCCAGCTTCTTGGCAGCTTCCGAAATGCATTGCAAACAGCGGAGCACTGCATCCCGGGCCATATCATCGGCAAGAAAGGAGTCTTGATCCCGCCCCGCCACATAGCGAGTGATCCTTTCGGAATAATCGACGATATCGGCAAGGCGCCGGGAAACATGCTTAGAAGGCAAGCACACGATCCTTGTCGATTCTTTCTTGAAACCGGCGCTTGCGGACGGGCTCAGGCACGACATCGACCGGCCGCCCGAGGGCTGCCTCCAATTTCTCCCGAAGCTCCTCCAGCCGGGTTGCATAATGAAACCCGGTTGGCATCCGTTTGTGATCGAGTTTTACTGCGAGGTCTACGTCGGATTGCTCCGTATTTTCGCCGCGCGCGGCAGAGCCAAACAGAGACAGGCTCTCCACACCGAGCTGCCGGAACTCGGCTTCATGCTGCCTCAACATTGCGATGATCGCGTCTCTGTCCATGGCGGTAATATAATTCAGGCCCCTCGGAGCGCCAACAAACAAGCTTTGCATTGTTACTTAACTCGCTTCGCGGAAGCGCTCGGCTGCCTGCAAATCCACGCTGACAAGCTGGCTCACGCCCTTCTCCTGCATAGTCACGCCGAAAAGCCGGTTCACGCGGCTCATGGTCATTGGGTGATGGGTGATCACAAGGAATCGGGTCTCGGTCGTACGCACCATCTCCTCCATCATGGTGCAAAAGCGGTCCACATTCGCGTCGTCTAGCGGTGCGTCTACCTCGTCCAGCACGCAAATCGGCGATGGATTGGTGAGGAAAACCGCGAAGATAAGCGCGAGCGCCGTCAGCGCTTTCTCGCCGCCGGAAAGCAGCGTCAGCACTTGCGCCTTCTTTCCAGGCGGCCGGCACATGATTTCAAGGCCGCTTTCCAGCGGATCGTCGCTTTCGATAAGCTGCAATTCGGCTTCGCCGCCGGCGAAGAGGATTTTGAACAAGCGCTCGAAATGCGCCTTCACCGTATCGAATGCATCGAGCAGTCGCTTCCGGCCCTCCTTGTTCAAGCTCATGATGCCCGTGCGAAGCTTGGCAATGGCCTCCTGCAGGTCTTCGCGCTCCTTCTCCATCCCGTCGAATTCGCCGCCGAGCCGGGTTGCCTCTTCTTCCGCCTGCAAATTCACCCCACCAAGGCGCTCGCGCTCGGCCTTCAGCTTAATGAGCTGCTGTTCGACCTCATGCGCTGGGGGCAGCTTGCTTGCATCCTCGATCCCGGCCGATGTCAGCACCTCTTCCGGCTGGCACTCGAAGTTCTCGCGAATGAGGCGCGCATACTCGCCCCGCCGCTCACGGGCTGCTTCCAGACGCGCTTCCACGCGCGCCCGCGTCTCCCGCGCCGCCGAGAGCCCAGTCTGGGCCTCCCTTACCGCCTTGTCAGCTTCCCGCAACGCGTTGGTCGCTTCTGCGAGCTTGTCTGCCGCCGCCTTCCGCGCCCCTTCCGCCTGACCGATCTCATTCAAAATCTTGGCACGGCGGTCCGCGATCTTCCCTGGCAAGTCAGCCAAGGACGCAAGCTCTGCCTTGATGCCAGAGAGACGATCGTCGAGGCT
>JBAUNL010000021.1:0-3933 GCA_049579205.1 Rhodomicrobium sp.
CCGCAAATCCGCAAGACTTCCTCGACCGCTTTGGAAAACGCATCGAGGCGTTGGCTGCGAGCCAAGACTTGCTCGTTAAGAATGCATGGAAGGGGGTGGACCTCATGGAGCTTGCCCGCTCACAGCTCGCACCCTTCGAGGATCTGATCGGCAGTCGCATCGATCTTGAAGGGCCAGCTCTTTTTGTTTCAGCATCCGCCGCCCAGGCCCTAGGCATGGCGCTGCACGAGCTCGCCACCAATGCAGGCAAATACGGCGCGCTCGTCGAAGTAGGTGGCCGCGTTGACATTGCTTGGCGCATTCAGCACGACGAAAGCGGTGAGGAGATGTTCGCCATGAGCTGGCGTGAGCAGTGCGCCCACTCCATCACAGCGCCTGCCAAGCTGGGCTTTGGCTCCTCCGTCATCGGCAGCATGGCCGAAATGAGCCTTGGCGCTCAAGTCGACCTTAGCTTTCCCGCTAGAGGACTGAGCTGGCAGCTCTGCTGCGCCGCCAAGGAAGTCTTGGAGGGCAGCCCTGCCGCGGTTCCGTTGACGGAGAGTGAGAGGTCGGCAAGCAACCAAGCGTTGACAAGCCAGCAGCCCCGCATCCTTGTGGTGGAGGATGAGGCGCTCGTGGCAATCGAAATCGGACACGCCCTCGCATCGGCAGGGTTCGATGTTGCCGGTCCAGCCCGCAGCGTCCCGGTGGCGCTTGAGCTGTTAAAGAGGTCCGGCTGTGATGCCGCTGTGCTCGACATCAATCTCGGCCGCGAAACCTCGGAAGCCATCGCGATCGAACTGACAGCACGTGAGACGCCGTTTGTAACCCTATCAGGCTATTCCTCAGAACAGCACAATTCTGTATTCGCCAGTGCACCTGCGCTTAGCAAGCCGCTTCAGCCGGCGCTTCTTATCGCGGAGCTGAGGAAGTGCATCGAGCAAAAAGCCAGCACACCTGCGCTCCACGCTGAGCTATCTGCCGGATGACTTGTATAGGATGACGGCATTTAGGCAGCTCGCGTTCATGAGTGGTTTGCAATAAGGAACTAGTGGACGCGATTGATCTGCAAGCGGAAGTTTTGGCAGCAAGCTCGACCGGCAGATGGGCGAGCCCTTGGCTTGTCCAGGCGGTCCCTAGCTCCTTGCCTGCGGCGAAAGCGGAGCAATGGGCGATGACGGGCGACCCGTGCAGCTATACAAAGAGCATTTGAAGCCGCTGGCGTTATCTTCATCGACAATGGCGAAGTACAAGGCCCAAGCTGAAGCGGCGCAAAGACTAGCACTTCCTTAGCCAGTCCATACCTTTGGTCAACACGGGCTTTGCAGCTCCTATGGTGCGAGGTGTACGGGGGGCAAGACTTCCGGGGGGTCCCCGCCGTCCGCAACGGGGCTGATGGGGGCAACCTTTTCCAGGCCAGCAACAACATCCTCGATAAATGCACCGTCCATCGCATCCACAGAAGGAGCTTTTTCAGCTTCAAGCTTGGCAGCATCTCTTCGTCTATAAAGTTGTGGATGCTTCTCCCGGATAGCCATGAGTTCGGCAAGAAAGTCTATCGGCTTCTCCTTGAGCGTCTGTGCCTTCAGCTTGTTTTCGTCCACACGGACTTGAGTGTTGAGGATGATCTGGGCAGCGGCGATTTGGTCCTTGCGGAGAGCGGTGTCTTCGGGGGCACAGGGGGCGAGGAGAATCTCCTCCAGCTTATAGAGAGAAAGGTGGACCAGAGCTTCGAGGCGGGTGCCTAAGTGCGGGGCATCAGCGCGAGTCAGCTCAGCAATAGGCTTGGTGGCTGCCCGTTCTTCAGCCGTGGCTTGCTTGGTGAGGGGGGTAGCCGCTGTGAGGAGTTTGGAGCGGGGCAGGCGTCCGTCATCTCGGGACATCGCACAATCTCTTTCCTCACCGCCGCTCAATGCCAATCGTGCTGGCGTCCGCTCTTTCGGGCGGGCGTATAAAAAAATTATGTGGTTGATCCAGCGCAACCGGCTTCATTATAACCGGCCATGATCTACATTGTCGTTTTTGGATTCGCAATTCTGGCGGCCCTTCTGTTCATTTTAGCATTCTCGAAGACTACCCCGCCGCCCCCGCCTCCTCCGGCCAGAGGCAAAACTCTCCTGATCGAATGGAATGTGAACAATGCAAAAAACGTACCCTCCCAAGGTCAAATTATCATCGACGAGGTGAACCTGCGCCAATTAACGCGAGTAGCCGTCGTTGGTCCTGGTTTGAGCTAGGCGTCAAATCAATATTGGCTCTTGCGGCGAAATCCAAAATGCTACCATTTTGTTACCATGGAAGCTAAACGGTCCATGGCAACAGCTAAGAGTTAGACTTAGATCATTGATTTCATTGATTAACGCACAATGCTCGAACCTTTGGACCTGCTGACGCTCAATGTGCTGCTCTCCTTCGCCCAATTCGAGCGCGAGGTGATTGGAGAGCGTGTGCGCGACAAAATTGCGGCCTGCAAGCGCAAAGGCATCTGGGCCGGCGGCCCCGCCCCGCTCGGCTATCGAAGCACCGGCAAGAAGCTCGCCATCGTCCCGGAGGAGGCCGAGACCGTACGCTTCATCTTCACCCGCTATTGCGAGCTTGGCTCGATGGGCGCCCTTCTCGAGGAGCTTGACCGGCGGGGCATTCGGACCAAGGCCTGCCGCCTCGCAGACGGCCGGGTTCGGGGTGATATCCGTTTCGGCGCGGGATCGCTCGCCTATTTGCTCAAGAACAGAATCTATATCGGCGAGGTGGTCTATCGGGGTGAGGTGCACCGGGGCGAGCATGAGCCTATTGCCGGCCGCGGCCTGTTCGAGGCGGTGCAGGCTCAGCTTGCGGCCAATGCCGTGGCGCGGCAGGTCCGGCTCAAGGGCACTCCAGCCCTTCTGACGGGCCGCATCTTCGATAACCGCGGCAACCGCATGAGCCCAACCCATGCCAACAAGCGGGGCGTGCGTTACCGCTACTATGTCTCGCACGCGCTTCTTGAGAAGCAAAAGACCGGGGCCGGCTCGGTTGCGCGTGTGCCGGCGCCGGAGATCGAGGCGCTGGTGCTCGCTGGCATTCGCCGGCAGATGGCCTTAAGTGATACACAGCCTGCCATGACGGATCGCGCGCTGATCGAGCGCCATGCTGGCCGGGTGACCATTAAACCGCAAGAGGTGGAAGTCCAGCTTGTTCCGCCAGGCGGCGTTGCGGCCGAGATAACGCTTCCATGGGCGGCGCCAAGCTTCGCGGCCATAAAGGGCATCGTGCATGCCCCGCCCGCCAACGCCGTGATGAAACCGGAAAGCCGTGATGCGCTGCTGACGGCCATCGCCAAGGCCCGTTCCTGGATCGATGACATCAGGTTCGGCCGCGTTGGATCTTTCTTGGAGATCGCCAGGCGTGAAGGCCGGGGCGAACGGCACATTCGCCTGCTCGCTCCTCTCGCCTTCGTGGCACCGCGCATCGTTGCAGCCATTGCGGCCGGCACGGCACCCGCGGACCTCACGGTCACAGGCCTTGCCAAAGCCCTCCCCTATTCATGGGCTGAGCAGGAGAAGAAGATTGGACTTGCTGGGCAGGGTCCGGCGAACGCCTAGACGGCAATCGCGCTGCGCGGGAATTACGTGCGGCCGATTGGCGCGAAACACACCCATCTGCACGCGGTTTGCGGTACGGACTTTTGTTGCCGCCTCAGGACAACCGGCATCACGGCATCGGTTAGTACTTTCCTTGCGTTGATTGGCCATGACCTGCCCGGTTTCGGGCCTTTTCATATTCCTGGCGATAATATTCACGAAGCCCCCAGTTCGTTGGTCTGAGTTTCGTCCAAGCGAGGGCCTGGGACGTCGAGTCGACCTGGTCGTCGTGACGGCCGTTGGGGAACACGGTCATCTCATGCAAATAATCGGCGAGCCAGTGCGCCTCGCGGGGAAGATGCACGAAACCATTCTCGATCGTCGCCGTCTGGGC
>JBAUNL010000022.1:0-4334 GCA_049579205.1 Rhodomicrobium sp.
CGAAAGGGTTGTCAGCCAGCGCTGCGTCGCCCTGATCGAGCAGCGCGATGCGATCCGGGCTAGCACGCTCTTCCATTGGTGGCCAAAGCCAAACGAGGCGAACTAATCAACCGGATACGGTATCAGACCAAAAGGAATGGGAAAACTACTTCAGGAAGCATGGGAAACAAGTATCTGTTTCGAAGCTATTCATGAAAGTTGATGGTCATATCTATGAAGTAGAGGGGCTGAGTCAACATACTTCAATAGCTGGTGAGATGCTGGGGAGCTGCGCAATGGATCCAAAGTGCAGAATAAAAGATTGACCCTGGGATAGACCACAGGCGTGTGGCGGCCTCGCCCGATCGGAGATACGCTCTGTTCCGGCGGACCGCTCGCTGCCTCCGCAGATTAAAAAAACCAAGGCCATAGGCAACTGGTTTACATCCAGTACTTATTTAATTTTTTTGGTGAGGTACTGATTTCTGCAGTTCGCCCGAGGCAGAAGGGCAGCATCGCGCCACAAGCCTTTCTGCCGAGCTGCTCGCTGACCGCCGCTTAACCCCCAGCAACAGAAACTCTTGATCCAAATTCGAACTTCTGCAATCGGCCTTTAGCCGAGATGGCTAGCATCCTTTTGAACTGTGCCAATTCGACCGCAATTATCCGGCGGCGGATGGAATAAGGTGGAAGTGCCGCGGTCATGGTTATTTGCTCGGCCGGGTTCGACGCCCCGCAAATTTATAAAAGGTGTTTTCTGCAACGCGACGCTTGTGATCGGTGATCCAAGTTTCCGCGTTTTGCACCGTGGCGAAGCTGGTGACCACGGCAGGGTAGGCTCCCGGCACGACAACTTCGACGCCATAGGTCATGTCGTTTTGAGGAAGGACCCGGTAGGCTGCGCCGGTATGCGGGTGTTCATTTGCCATCAGAGATATATGGGGTTTCCTTGGAAAGAGTGCCACCAGCTCAGTCCGCATACCTATCAATGGCCGCCGGCAGTCTAAACGCTCGCCGTTTTCCTGGCCTTTCGTTTCGGCGGTTCCGGCACCGATCCCGGATGTTCCCAACCCTCTGCGCAATATCGCTTGGATTGGAAGAATGGCGGCGCCCAATGCCTGCACATGCATTCTCCTTTGCAACTGCCTCCACTTAAGGCAAAGTTTTAGCGTGTGGGATTGGGGAGGCGCCATGCTGCTTTTCTTCTTGATCCTGTTCGCCATGATCGTGGGTTCATGGCAGCTGCGCTCGCAAGATGGACCGCCTTTGAGTCCGATCACGGTCACGTTCCCCCGAGGTAACAACCATTCGCCAGCGCCCCCTATTTTCCGTGTGCAGGAACCCTACTGCGAGCTTGGCAACGGGGCATGTGGAGGCAAATGCAGCGCGGAAGGCAAGAAAGACTGGGACTGCCCGGCGGACACCCTTCCTTGCTTTCAGAGAGGCCAGCATTGCACGTGCGAAGAGGCGGATATCTGCAAGCCTAGGAAGAGAAGAACAGGGCTTAGTCCTCATGACGTTTGACCGCCCTGTGAGCCAGTCTAGGCTAACGTCGAGCTGATCGGCGATCTGACAGAGGCGGTAAATGTCGATTGCTCTTGGACCGGCCAAAGCAAGGTGCAGCGATCGCTTCGCCCCAAGACCGATTTGGGAGCAGATTTTGGTTTCTGTCATGTTTCTGGCGCGGCAAGCCTCGGCGAGGCGCTCGCGGAAAACGGAGAAATCTGCGCGCATACATAACAGATCGTAATATGCGTGTAGGTTGCAAGCTAAAGCTGAAGCTGGAACTTTCAACGCACCCATGTTTTAGCTTTTCGCTTCTTCCCGCCCGGACCCCTTGCCGGGCGGCTTTTTGTATCGGCACTAAAAGCCCATATGCTGACGCTCAGGTAACGCATAACGGGGCAGCTCTTCACCTGGCGAGAGCTTTATGATCTCTACAATCTTACGAACCCATTGGCGCCGAACATCCTGCCGCCGTGGAACCTTGCGCCAACTCGGCTGTTTGATCCCGGCAAGCGGCTTTTATGAAGCGCAAAATCGAGATTCCGGGCTAATCCAGGCCCGCCAAGATAAAGGGAGAAACTCCAAGATGGCAAAAGCACCGAAGCATCCGGCCCAGGAGCATCATCACTTAGCCGCTGCTCACCACCATGCCGCCGCGCATCATCACCATCAAGCTGAGCACCATCACGCTGTTGGCGAGCACGAAGAGGCAAAGAAACATGCAACTGCGGCTCATGAGCACAGTGAACTAGCTCACAAACACACCACGACCGCCCACACGCATTCTCATAAATGATCTTTGCAGGCCTCTGGAACGCTGGGGACCAGAGAAGCTGCTCACCTGCACAATCCTGACTACTGAGCCCCGCGACGGCATCCGCGATCTTCATAACCCTATGCCGCTCATGCTGGCGAAGGATGAGCTTCGAGCCATGGCTTTCGGGCGAGGATCATCCGGCCGTCGATCCGGACATTGATTAAGCGGTGCAGGTTATACCTGTGTCGTCAAAGATAAACTCGCCGCGATACAATAAGCTGGACTGCATCGAGGTGCTCACTCCCGCATGAACAGACCGTTCATGCTCGGTTCATACATGTTGTTGTTAAGCTTTTGCTTGCCAGGAATTCGCTCGTGATTTTGCATCAAATGGAGAATCTCATGAAAAAACTTCAGGTTGTAATACTCGGACTTGTGATCCTTGCCACGACGGCATCATCAGCGATTACGCCGGCGTTCGCGTTAGGCGGCTGCGGTCCGAACCGCCATCGCAGCAGCGTGACGGGCCGATGCATATGGGGTGGCCAAAATCAAGCCTGGTGCCTGAGACATACGGGCCATGAAGCCGTTCCTGGACCCAATGGGACCTGGATTTGTATTAGGTAAGGAGGGAATTACTATCCCTGTTTGACCGAGATTCCTCAGATGGAGGGCTCGGTCAAGCTAGTGCCCATCGTGAGGTGAAACGAGCCTGCCCACATGGTGCGCTCAGGAGGACTTGAACCCCCATCCCTCAGATTCGAAGTCTGATGCTCTCCCCACTTGAGCTATGAGCGCTTTTCTAGCTTAGCACAATCTGATCATCTATTGAGAACTCTTGAAAACCGTCAGTCAACTTGGGGCGCGGCCCGTTCCCCATTGCCGCAAACGCCATAGGCGCCCGGGCGACAAATCGGCAAGTAGCATTCGGTTCGTCCATAAGCCATCGACGTCGACCGGAGCGTCGCACCTTCGCCTGCCATCTGCGCCTCGAAAGGAATATTCCAAGCCGCCATTCGTTATTTCAGTGCAATCTTAGCTTAGCGCCTTCGAAAGCGCCGTTCCGAGAAGAAGGGGACTCAGGAGCGGCGTTCTCATTTTCGCCACATGGTTATAAGCGCGAGCTTGCGCGCTGAAGCAGAAGCGAGCCTCGCTATTCCCGATTCGGCTGTGGCTCGCCTCCGCCATTCGCGAACAGAAAGGATAAGACGCGAACCGGCTTGCAATGACGTCATGCGCCCAGTTGTTCCAGGTAGCCATTTTGGCTATTTTGGGCAAAAGCCGCCAGCTTTGGCTTCACAAAAGTCAGCCGGGTTGCCCGTGTTGATGCACCTCATATAGCAGGCTTGATACGCTAAATCCGGATCTTGCTTTTCCGGCTCCCGCGGACTTCGAACGTTGCCGCTGCCGGCAAGACCAATAGAGTTGCGAAGGCGCCCAAAGAAACCGGCGTCGGCGTCCGTTACTCCGGGAGCAGTTTGGGTCTGTCCGCTCGTCGAGGTCTGCGTTCCTTGCGATTGCGGTTGGGTCTGTGCATTTGCACCTGTTGCTACAGCAAGTAAGGCGAGCGCGACAGCCGCAATAACACTCCTCATGTAAGCCTCCACGCCATTTTGACCATGGCTTCAACATGTTCGACCGATTGACGATTTCGCTCCCGCAAGGACCGGTGGTGACATCGGAATTGCGGCGTTGCGGTGACCGTTATGAAGAGCTGAGAAGCAGATTTGTCGCAGTTTGTACTGCAAGCCATAGGATCGGCACACACTCCGCCTCCCGATTGCCCAGCCGCTGGTGTCTCGGTGGCGCCAAGGCCCCGGCGCAGCGATGCGACCGGGAGCGCCCCGCCTTTTACCGAAGCGGTCTGAAGGGGAGTCTTCGGCCGTTTAGCGAAGTATTATCTGAGCATAGCCTACCATCGAAGCCGCAGCGGGGAACGGCCAGGTCTTTGAGGATGGAATGAAAACCGCTGCAGTTTGCGCAATCGTCATTTCGATTTTTGCCCCGATGCTATTCTTCGGAGAAGCACGCGCGCTCACCCCCGCTGATGTAGCCCGTATCATGTGCTGCTGCGACACGGGGCCGCCCAATC
>JBAUNL010000023.1:0-8443 GCA_049579205.1 Rhodomicrobium sp.
CGGATCGGCAAACTCTTGGATGGCTTCGCGCCCGTGGAGTGCTTAAACTTCTTTCGTCACGCCGGATATGCGTAAACTAAAACGGGAACCGCTCTAGTGGCTTAAACACGATCGGGAATGCTTCAAACGCCGCTTGAGAAGGCACCATGCCGGGCTCGTCATCAGCTGAAATGGCCGCGAACACGGTAGCGGAGATGCTGCCGGAGGCGGCCGTTTGTGAGCAATTAGCCCGCATTGTGGATAGCCCAAGGTTCGTTTCCTCAGCCCGGCTACGGCGTTTCCTTACGCATATCGTAAATCGGACACTCAGCGGAGACCTCGATAGTCTCAAAGAGTTCTCGATCGCGATGGAGGTTTTCGACCGCACATCCGAGTACGATCCCAACATTGATGCCATTGTTCGGGTAGAGGCTCGGCGGCTTAGAGCTAAGCTGAAGGAATATTACGAAGGTCCGGGGAGAAATGACCCTGTCCTGATTGGTTTGCGGCCTGGAAGTTACGTCCCCATTTTTCGCTGGTTGGTCCAAAAGCTTGACAATGACGCTCGGGAAATCGCCCCCGCGGTCCAGGCGCGTGCCTCCGTTGCCGTGCTGCCATTTGTGAACATGAGTCCGGAACCGGAGCAAGACTACTTTTGCGACGGGATCAGCGAAGAGATCATCGACTCGCTCACGCACATTGCGGGATTGAAGGTGATCGCGCGGTCCTCTGCGTTCCAGTTCAAGGGAACGTCATTCGATATCCGCGATGTGGGCCGCCGTCTCGACGCCGATGTCGTTATCGAAGGAAGCGTCAGGAAAGCGGGCGAACAACTGCGGATCACGGCGCAAGCGATTCAGGCGGAGTCTGGCCATCACCTCTGGTCAAAGGTGTTCCGCCACGAGCTAAAGGATGTCTTTGCAATTCAAGAGGAGATCGCCCATACCGTTGCGGGTTTGCTCCGAGTCAATCCGCCGGCGGGGGGAGTGCGCCCTTCCGTCCGGGATCTTGAACCCTACACCAGGTACTTACGAGCCCGGTTCCTCATCCATCAACAGTCTCCCGAGACGCTTCGCGACGCCCTCGAGCAGCTCAGGGAGCTGACTCAGCTGTTTCCGGATTACGCTCTCGCTTATAGCGGCATGGCTGGCGCCCACTCTCTCCTTGCCCATTTCGGCGAAGTGGCTGGCCGCGATGTCTATCCCGATGTTAAGGCGAATGCCGAGCGCGCCTATGCTCTCGATCCCGACTCAGGAGAAAACTGCGCGGTTCTCGGCGGCCTTCGCGGCTGGTTCGAGTATCGTTGGGATGACGCCTTGAAGCTATTCGACGGCGGGCTCAAACTGCAACCCGGCCACGCGCCCGCTCACTTTATTCGCGCCATGACCTTGTTAGGCCTAGGGGACATGCACGCAGCTGAGGCAGGACTCCGGCGCTCCGCCGAATTGGATCCCCTGTCGGCCAGCGACTGCGCACGCTTGGCGTATCTGCATTACGTTAAAGGCGACTATGGCTCGGCTGCCTACCATCTCGAAAAATCGTTTGAATTGGATTGCGACTATCCGGAAGCGTTATTTTACAAGGGACTCCTGTCTTTTCAGCAGCAGGACTATGATTCGGCCGTCGAGTGCCTCCGCCTTACTCGGCTTCCGCTGAATATGGGCTTGTTAGCAGCAGCTTACGCACAGCAAGAAAACCGATCTCGAGCCGGGAAATGCATTGAAGAGCTTCGCCAGCTGTCGGCGAACCAGTATGTCACTCCTTTGGCAGAAGCTCTGGCTGCGATCGGAATTGAAGATTTCGATTTGGCATTTCAGCGCCTCGATGAAGCGATCGATCACAAGACAAATTTCGTCAACCTGCTGGCAGTCGAGCCATTCTTTAACCCGCTCCGGAGCGATCGCCGGTTCACGAAAATTCTGAAAAGACTGAATCTTTCAGCCTAATTGGGCGTGTTCGCGGCCATTCAAGAACCTTAGCCATTCGCCGCTTCATCAGGTCAATAAGACTGAGCTGAGGGCGTAAGCTTACGGTAGCTTACCCCTGATAACTGCCGCCATATTCTCGATTGCTGCAAGATCGTTTTAGATGCAATCCCGAGGAATGGCATGCAGCAGAACAGTCCACATATTTCCCGGCCGCCCAAGAAGCAGCGCGTCGCGGTCGCGCTGCAAGGCGGCGGCTCGCATGGAGCTTTCACCTGGGGCGTGCTCGATCGCCTGTTGGAGGGGCCAAGCTTCGAAATCGTGGGCATCAGCGGTACAAGCGCGGGGGCCATGAATGCTGGATTTCTCGCCGATGGCCTGCGCCGCGGCGGCCCACCGCAAGCGCGGCTAGCTCTGCGGCACTATTGGGAGGATGTCGGCCGCCTGCCGGGATACGGAAGCCTCTGGCCCTTCGGTCCACAATACACTTGGCACCTCGAAAACAATCCTCTTTTCCTATCCGCGGACATGTTGTCGCGCATCTGGTCGCCCTATCAGACTAATCCCTCAAACCACAACCCGCTACGGGAACTGGTGGAGAGCATTGACTTCGAAGGACTCCGTCACGATGCCTCGGCGATTCGCGTCTTCATCTGTGCAACGCACGTCCAAACCGGACTGCGGCGGGTGTTCCACAACGCGGAGCTGTCTCCGGAAGTACTGCTCGCCTCCGCGTGTCTGCCGCAGCTGTACCAGGCGGTCCAGATTGGCGAGGATTTCTATTGGGACGGCGGGTACACCGGGAATCCGGCGCTCGCACCCCTCTACCTCGGCACCAGCGCCACCGATCTGATCGTCGTCGGCATCAATCCTATCCAGCGCAGGAGTGTGCCGCAGACGGCGCGCGCCATCATCGGCAGAATTGACGAAATCAGCTTCAACTCGACCTTTATGCTGGAATTGGGGGCGATTGCCTTCGTCGAACATCTAATGAAGTCAGCTGACGTCGAGGCCCCAGTGAGGCTGCTTCACGTCCATGGCATCGGCGATGAGGCCCCGGGGCTGCTTCGCGCCGTCGAGCAAGATGAATAACGAATGGGGGTTCCTGCAGCATCTGCACGAGATGGGATGGCGGGCCGCTGACCGTTGGCTCGCCGAGAACCTCGTGGCGGTCGGGAATCGCTCCACAGTCGACCTCTCGGGGCTTCTACCGCACAAAGACGGCTTACTTACAGGCCCGTCGGTGCGGAAAGAAACGCACCTTTCCACATCCCCCACCGCAACCAGGAGTGCCTGATAATATGAAGATCAACGACGTGCGCCGCTCAGCCTACGCGATGCCCTTCACCAATCCTGCGTTTCCTCGCGGTCCCTATAGATTCTTCAATCGCGAGTATTTGATCATAACGTACAGGACCGATCAGGATGCGCTCCGGGCAGCCGTTCCAGAGCCGCTGGAGGTGGTTGAGCCGATCGTGAAATACGAGTTCATTCGTATGCCAGACTCCACCGGCTTCGGCGACTATACAGAAACGGGTCAGGCGATCCCTGTCCGCTTCCGCGGTGCGGAGGGCGTCTATATCCATTCCATGTATCTCGATGACGAGGCGGCTATCCTTGGTGGACGCGAGTTGTGGGGCTTCCCCAAAAAGCTGGCTAGGCCAAAGATCGTTCACGAGGGCGAGGTGATCGTGGGCACGCTCCATTACGGGCAAGTCCTGTGTGCGACCGCGACGATGGGCTACAAGCACTGCGCAGCGGATCGCGCAAGTATTCTGACTGCGATGAAGCAGCCTAACTTTCTACTGAAGGTTATTCCACACGTTGACGGCAGCCCTCGCATTTGTGAACTCGTGCGCTATCACTTAGAGGAAATAGACATCAAGGAAGCCTGGCACGCACCGGCCGAACTGCAGCTCTTCCGGCACGTCGTGGCGGATGTGGCTCGCTTACCCGTGCTCGAGGTCATCTCAGGGAGCCACTTCATCGCCGACCTAACGTTGGGCTACGGGAAAGTCGTTTTCGACTATATGGCTGAGCCCGCATCTGCCTTGCGCACGGTCGCGGCTTAGTGCGAGCCGTGGCGGCTTAACACCCCGCAGCTTCGCCGCCATCAGATAGGTGTCGGGAGCCGGTTTCCCGGCTAAAAGCTCTCCATCGGGATAGTATTTCCGTCGGCCTGGGAATCGAAACATGCATCCAGGTGCGCGGCCTTCAAAACAGCCGCGCAGTTATGGCTTGAGCTGACGACCGCAATGTCAAAGCAGCGCTTGCGCAACTCTTGAATGAGCTTCACGCTTCCCGGGTAAGGATGTACGCCTCCTTCTTGAATGATCTTGTCGAACAGCCTGTTTTTGCGGTTCCCGAGACCGGCCACCGTTTCCGCATCCGCGGGATCGTCCGGGCTTCCATCCGGGAGGTGGATATCGCGTGATTTGAGAAAGTCACGGACGCCGTCGAAGCGAGGTCTGCCATCGACGTAAAGGCGGTAATCGCTGGCGAGATCGAAAGGACGAAATGTTTCGCCTCTATCACTCGCGCGCTTTCGAAGAAATTCATCAAACATCTGCTTCCAACACGCCGCATGCAGTGAGCCAGTGCCGGTGCGATGAGCCAGGTAATTTTCGGAGCTTAAACGTGAGCGTGGCAACGTGCACTCGAACTACTGGTTTAGGTGACTAGCGCTAAAAGCGAGGTGCTCTGTCGCCGGTTTGATGTGCATCAAATGAGTAATTTGTGAACATGGTACATTGCGGTTCGTTCAGTAGCTTCGCTAAGGAGGCCCGTATGACAACCGACGCCTATGCACATCAGTTTTCGAATTGGATGAAAGAGCGCCTAGATGAGATGGATGCGACTTTGACAGCGATCCAAAAGAGCGCGGCGGCGGTGCACGCCGACGCCAAAAAGCAAGCCGAAAAGACGATCGGGGAAATGCACACACAGCGGGAGGTATTCCAAGAGGCCATTCGCAAGCAGCAGCATGAGAGTGAGGCCGCTTGGGCCAAAGCCAAGACCGCTTTGGAGGGGAATTGGGCTTCTTTCGAAGCGGCTGTCCAGGACTATGTCAAACATGCGCAGCTTTCGGGTCAGCAGCAGGCGGCGGCATTCAAGGCCCGCGCGGAGGCGCAGCGCAAAGCCTGGGATGAAACGATAAGCGCGTTGCGGAACAAAGCCCAGGCGGCCGCATCCGCGAGGAAGCCGGATCTAGATGCCGCGCTGAGTCACCTGCAATCACAAGCGGACGCAGCAAAAGCAAAACTTGATGCCAACCAGAAAGCTGGGGCGGAATCGTGGGCGGCCTTCAACACTGCGCTGAAGGAAAGCCGAGCCGCTTTCGACAAGGCAAGTCAGAAGGCGCTCGAGGCGTTCACGAAGTAGCGCCGGGCAATTCCCGAGTTGAGTAGGGGAGCCACCATCGACAGAACCGAGTCCGGGGTTTCAGCTTCTTAACGATGACAGGGGAAGTATAAACCCTGCCCGGCCCCGGCTCTCGTTTAATCGCGGGAGAAAAGCAATGGCCACCCTCGAACCAAGCCTAAGCGTTATGCAACGCGCCATCGCAGATGCTCTCCGCAAACATTGGCGCCTCCTCATGTTTGAGGGCGTGCTAATGCTCATTCTGGGCATCCTTGCGATTGCGGCGCCAGTGACGGCGACGTTCGCGGTCGACATCTTCATTGGCTGGCTCTTCCTGATCAGCGGCGTTATGGGCCTTGTCGCCCTGTTCTCCGCCCGGGACATCGCGGCTTTCTTATGGACACTTGTCACGGCCGCATTGTCGGTCGCGGCTGGCATTATCCTCGTCTCGAAGCCGGCCGAAGGCGCTGCCTCGTTGAGCCTGGTGCTGACGGCTTTATTTATCGCCGAGGGTGTCTTTCAGATCGCCGGGTCGCTCGCCTATCGCGACATACTGAAAAGCGGCTGGGGCTGGCTCCTGCTGAGCGGTGTTGCCGATCTCATCATGGCAGGCATCCTCATCTATGCTTGGCCGATGAGTGCTGCGTGGGCGCTTGGGCTGCTCGCAGGCGTAAATCTGATCACCTCCGGCTGGGCCATCATTATGGCAGCTGCCGCCGGCCGGGATTTTGCCAAAACCGGGTCCTTCGCCCAACTCCCGGCATAGCTTTGGGAGCTAGCCGGTTGCTCGCCCGTGCCCGGCCGCAGCGTATTTTTCGAGGTTGACGCTGCGCCAGATGGGCCGACTCTCGAGATCCCGGGGCAGTTATCCGCCGCATTGGCCTTCGTATGGCGAGGAGTACGCGAGAAGCGTGAGATAATCGGTGTAGATGGATACCGCAATTCTCTCGGCCATCTCGACTTTGACCGGTTCCCTGGTTGGCGGGGCCTCGACCTTGACTGCGTCTTGGTTGATGCAGCGCAGCCAGTTCCTCATTTGAGGACCGCAACTGGAACAATTGAGAAAAAAGTGTGTTTGATGCTGCGGTTTTTTTAACCTAACGGAAGCGGGGATAATTGGCTTGTCTAGAAGGCATAGCGTGAAATACTGGCATGACAGGGCCGAGGAAGTGCTCGTGCGCCTGGAGACGACAAAAGATGAAGGGGCGCGTGGCATTCTCTTTCGCATCTATGTTGACTACCTAAGGCTGGGCCGTTTAGCGGAGGAGAACGCGAATATCGCTGAGAACGCCACGCCTCAGGAATTCAAGTGCTGTTCTCCGCCGTCTTAATCTGCATCGAACATTCTGAAGGCGAAATGGGGCTTGGCGCAATCCCCACCGATATAATAGGAACCCGCTACCCCGCGTCAATCCTTCGTCTCGTCTTCCTTTTTGGAGGTTCAGGCTCCGGACTTCCGGCACTTGACAGCACCGGGAATTAAAAAGGGAGCTGCCAAGCGTTGGTAGCTCCTTCGCTTGTTGATGGCGTTGAGAGAACTGAGAATGCTTAGGTGAAGTTCCAGCTATTTGCTTAGCTTTTTAGGCGATGACAACTTTCCAAGGAATAATTTGTTCCTGGCTATCCCCCGCAAACTGTAAACTGAGCCTAAAGCAGGGCCCTCATGCTAATTCGACCTCAATAGACCGCACGACCGGCAGGTCCCGCATTGCGCCGCCTATCGCTACTGCAAGTTGTTTCCGGCTGCGTCGAATTCGAACTTGTCGTTATTCTCAAGGAATTCTGGAGATGCCTGTGTGTAGACCCCGGGCAAACCAGGATCGAGGACGAGATTTTGACAGACAGCCCGTGAAGCTTTTTGAAAACGGCTTGTTCTTATTGGTTGCCCCGTTGCCATCAAAATCAGCAGGACCCCCCGCTCAATGGGTGTGAGGATCGGCTGTTTCATGAGACCAGAGGCTTAACACGGATAGGCTAGAAAAAAAGAGCGCACCTAGTAGTTGAAACAGTCCGGAACCCGCCACAGCCCCGTCCTTATGGCAGACCTTAGCCTGATAAGCGGCAATGAGACACCTTGACTAAGCCACAGTTTAAATTGCGAACTCGTCTCTGCCTATGCTTGGCACGAAAACAATCGCCAATACGCATAGACGGTGCCTGCGGCAGATGCACCCCGCAGATTCTGCCGCAGGCCGCCCTAGCTGTTTAGCCCCCACCGGGGTAGCTCGCTAGAAAGATATCATTGCATTTAGCTTTGCTCTCTCGGCGCCCAGATGGAAATAGCGAGCTTGTTTATCCACAGAGCTGCGAGGCTCTCTTTATCGTCGGCTTTTCAGACCGACGCTAAGCGGGTCGCCACCCAAGCACTGATCGCGCCGAGGGCATTGCCGCTTCAGTACACACCCATTCTTCACTACTTTTTTAATCTCTGGTTTTGACTGGCGTGAACTTGCGTCAAGCTTACCAGCCAAGATGACAAGCCTCCAGGAAGCACCCTTTCTTACCCGCCGTGCCCGCCTTCTCTCAGGCATGACACAGACGCAGTTTGCGGAGATGTTCGGCGTTGAGGACACCACCGTGTCCCGATGGGAGCGTGGCAAGCTCAAGCCCAATCCCAAAGTGTGGAAGCGTATCCGGGAGATTGCCTTGCGCGCAGCAACTCCGCTGGATGCCGAGGTGATCAGGCGCTCTCACGTCTACAAGTTCATCGCTTGGATGAACAATCTGACCGAACCTAAAGTAGTGTCGAGAGGGATTGCCATTGCGATGATGAAGGTGGGTATCATGCCCCACGAGCTGACAGGAGCTTGGTGGGCAGCAGAAGCCCATAAATCCCCCCAATACCCGATCTCAGTCTTCCACGCCCTCGAAGAAATCCAAGCCGATAAAGGGTGGCTCCAGGGGCAGATCGCCTTTGCTGAGGCCCACGCTTACTCTCTTAAGCTGAGGAAGTGGATGCACATTATGGTGGCCCCACTCCCGGACAGCAGCACAGCGCTCATTGAAGGGGCCGAGGACACGGACCACAACCACGTGGGCACCGGCTACTGGGTCCGCCTTGTGCGGGTTGGCGATGTCGTACTCCTTCGAAGAATACCGTAAAATCCACCATGCAGACTTACCCCTACTTGATCCGGCGTGCCAGGCTTCTCCTGGGGGAGAAACAAGATGAGTTCGCC
>JBAUNL010000024.1:0-9589 GCA_049579205.1 Rhodomicrobium sp.
GGCTTGGACAGCACATCCGATGGCGAAGCGCAGTCCCCACTGGCACCTGCAGCTAAGCCGCTCTTGGCCGGGCTGAATCAAGTAACCGAACAGGCTCTCATAGATCGGGCGGCTGCGCAGCTTAGCCGCGGGGATATTGGACTTGCGCGCGTCATTTACGAGACTTTGGCCTCATACGGCAGTTCGCGTGCAGCGCTGCTTCTTGCGGAAACTTACGAAGCCGGCTTTCTGTATCAGAATTCCATAGCCGGAAGCAAAGCCGACCCGCATATGGCGCGCCTTTGGTATGAAAAAGCGGCGCTGCTCGGCAGCATGAAGGCGTATGAGCGGCTGAAGGCATTGAGCCAAGGGTAGCGCGGTGCTCCCGGCCACTCCGCTGGGAGTCGCGAAAGTTTTTGTGAAGCCATTAGCGGCAATCTTCGCTAAGACTTGCGTTCCAGCAGTTCGGGGATGCGCTCCGCGGGCGGTGTGTTGCGGCTCCGGCCCGTCCGGACGATACCGTCGATGATGGTCATTCCGACGCCTGGGAGGTCGCCCAAAGCCACGCTCTCCAGGAGCGTTTTCCCGGCAGAATGCTGAGCCCTATCCATCAGCACGAAGTCTGCGGCGCGCCCCACTTCTATGATCCCGCAGTCGAGATCCCGCATCCGCGCCGTGTTCCCGGTGGCAAAGCACAACGCTGTTTCAGCCGGCACATCTCCTAGCGAGGACAAAAGCGAAATCATGCGCAGAATGCCAAGCGGCTGTACGCCGCTGCCTGCCGGGGAATCGGTGCCGAGGATAACCCGGCCGAGATCGCCCATTTCCTTTGCAGTGCGGAGCGTGAAAAGCGCCGCGCGCTCATTGCCGTTGTGAACCAGCTCAAGGCCCCGGCGGCACCCTTCGCAAATGCAGCGGATTTGGCCGTCCGGCAGGGCTGTATGTCCGCCATTGACATGGCCGACGACATCGGTATCGGCCTCAAGGACAACATCGGCATCGATAAGGCCGGAGCCGGGAATAGAGGGTCCTCCAGTATGGATCGTGCTCTGTATGCCATGGGCGCGAGCCCAAGCCACCATTTGCCGGGCCGTTGCGCCATCCTTGATGCCGCCGAGGCCGACCTCGCCAAGATAGCGGATGCCTGCTGTGGCCAGCTCTTTGAAGTCCTCTTCGGTCATCCCCGGCTCGATGACCGGTGCACCAGCATGAACCTTCACACCGCCAGGCCGGAAGGCGCTGAACGCGCGTTGGGCGAAGATAGCCATCGCCTTGACGCCGACAACGTCACGCGGCCGGCCAGGGGTATGCACTTCACCGGCGGAGATCATAGTGGTGACGCCGCCATGAAGAAAACTGTCGATCCAGTTCAGTTGATTTTGGCGAGGCGTCCAGTCTCCGGCGACGGGATGGACGTGACTGTCGATGAGGCCGGGCGCAAGCGTGGTTCCCTTCGCATCGACGACGCTAGCGCCCTCCGCGTCGAGGTCGTTCTCGCGCCCTATCGCTGCAATTCTGCCGCCGATGGCAAGCAAGCTGTCGGCATCGAGGATTGGCGCGTCCAAATCGCCGCTCAACATGAGCCCGATATTGCGAATAAAGAGTTTTTCCGTACCGCTTGCCTTGCCCGGTTCGTCATGCGCCATGCCAGCCTCCAGCCTTCTCAACCGCGGCTATTATGGCCCCTGACTTTCATATTTTGAAAGGAATTTGAGGGGAGCACGGGGGCTTGCTTCAGCCGTGCGGCGAGCGTCTTCTAAGGCCGCCGAGCGATACGATCATGTGATGCAGAAGAGATTCGGGCTCTGCTGGGAGGCGCTTCACCTTTTGTGTTTGAACTGGCTGAGCTGTTAAAATCCCGCGCAATTTTGCCAACTCCGCGGCTACAGGATTCCAGTCCAGCCACACTTGCTGCGCTTCCTGTTCTAGCAAACCTCGCACAACCTCGGGGGGCGGGCCGAAAAGAGGCACGCGACGCGAGAAACCCTGATCGCGCAATATGTTCCACTTCGAAAAGCCGCCCATAACGGGGGAGCTCAGGGCAAAAATCACGCGGCCTACGCAAGCTTCACGGATGCAATAGGAGCACATCGCGCAAGGCTCGACATTGATGTAGATGGTCGCCTTGCTCAGCTCTTCGCATGTCAGTTCTTTCTGCGCGTGTGAGAGAGCAATGACTTCCGCATGGCGGCTTACATCCCTCTCGCGTACTTGGCGATTCGTCGCTTCCGCCATGATCTGACCATTGAAGGCAATGACCGCTCCGAATGGATATTCGCCCTCGCCAATTGCGGTGCGCGACAGCTCAATGCAGCGGCGCATCATTGCTCCATCCTGGCCCGCATGGAACGCATCTGAAGGATGAGTCTGCTCTGCTTCGCGCGCCAATAACGCAACCGCAGAGGCCGTCCCAGCAAGGGCGAGCAATGGCCCCATCTTGGAAATTTGCGAGAGTGTCCAGCGGCTCTCCATAACACGGGAACTGCCTTTAGTCGCGGCGGTTCCTTCGCCCGCGGGGCGCGAAAGGTAGCGCTAAAGGACGGCCGGATTCCGCGAACGCAAGCTTAATTCATATACCAGCCGTGGCTTACCACCAGAGATTGGCCGGTGAGCGCATTGGTCGGGAATCCGGCGAAGAGCAACGCAATCTCGGCGACATCTTCGATGGTGGTGAATTCCTTGTCGACCGTCTCGCCGAGCATGATCTTTTCGATCACTTCCTTCTCCGGAATGCCAAGCTCCTTCGCCTGTTCAGGGATCTGCTTTTCGACAAGGGGCGTTTTGACGAAACCCGGGCAAATGACATTCGCCCGCACGCCATGCGCCGCACCTTCCTTGGCGATCACGCGTGCCAGGCCCAAAAGCCCGTGCTTGGCGGTCACGTAGGCCGACTTCAGCGGTGAAGCCTCCTTCGAATGAACCGAGCCCATGAAGATGATTGAACCGGAGTTTTGCCTGTACATATGAGGAATGCAGGCCTTGGAGGTGAGAAAGGCGCCGTCCAGGTGAATGGCGAGCATCTTCTTCCAGTCCGCGAATGGAAATTCCTCGATCGGATGCACGATCTGGACGCCGGCGTTCGAGACAAGAATGTCAACAGAACCGAAGGTGCTGACCGTCTTCGCGACACCCTGGTTCACGGCCTCCTCGCTGGTTACGTCCATCTCGATGGCCAAAGTCTTGTCCGGCCCGCCCAGTTCGCGGGCAGCCTTTTCAGCGGCGTCAAGCCTGATATCGGCAATGACGGTGCGCCCGCCTGCCTCAAGAAAGCGCTTGGCGATGCCATATCCGATCCCGCTCGCCGCACCGGTGACGATGGCAACTTTTCCGTTCAGGTTCATGTTTAGTCTCCTTTACTTCCACTAGAGACATCCGCGGCTCTTATTGCCGCCTCCTGCTTGCGCGTGACGTCATAGACGCAAATGCCATCTTCCTCGGATACTGGCTCGGTCCAGGGTGTCTTATCACACGCGGCTTTTGCGTCATCGGAGCCTGCTAGCCAATGTTCGAGCATGGAAGCTCGCGAAAACTCGTAATCTTTCGCTTGTCCCTCATAGCCCTTGCGCCGGTAGATGAGGTGCACAATGGCCACGCGATGCGCATCGCCTAAACCATCGAAGGCCTGGCTCGCCGATTCCTCTATCTTATCTTCGGGAACAAGTTTGCGAAGCTCACGTATGGCACGCCGGAGCTTATAAGTCTCCTTGTACACGTCGGTATTGAGCCTTGTCCGGCTTGAGTAAACGATATCTTTGCGCCTTTCCTCGGCTTCGAACAAATCTCTCGGGACAGGCCCCCGCGCACTGAAAAGATCGACTTGAAAGATAAGTGTGTCACGGTCCAGCCCGCTATCGAGAACAGCGGTGAGAGGAGTATTTGAGACGAGGCCGCCGTCCCAATAAAGCTGGTGTTCGATCTCGATAGGCGGCAGACCCGGCGGAAGTGCCGCGCTTGCCATGACGTGCTCAGGGAGAAGGGTGTGCTTGTGATTGTCGAAGAAAATAAAGTTCCCGTTCCTGACATTTACAGCGCCGAGAGAAAGCCGCGAAGCCTTCGCATTAATCCGGTCGAAATTGACGAAACGTTCGATTGTCCTTCGCAAGGAGCTGGTGTCATAGATGCTCAGGGCCTCCGCGAAGCCGTGCGGGTAGAAGATGGCGGGCGGTATTCTCGGCTCAAAAAGCCCCGGGACGCCGAAAGCCGCTACGAGACTGG
Source organism: Rhodomicrobium sp. (assembly GCA_049579205.1). Classification (GTDB taxonomy): domain Bacteria; phylum Pseudomonadota; class Alphaproteobacteria; order Rhizobiales; family Rhodomicrobiaceae; genus Rhodomicrobium. Next base: position 4,195 of record JBAUNL010000024.1, read on the forward strand.
CCACCTCTGCGTTGAATAGCGAACGAAGTTCGGTGACGCGACGGGGTGCGGGAAAGCCGTACCGGCTCGTGATTTCCTCCCAGAACTGCCGAAGGCGACCGAGGCGGGCGGCTGGTTCATTCCCCGCCATGATTGCGGCGTTGATAGCGCCAATAGAAATTCCAGCGTACCAGTCAGGCTCCCGTCCGTGACCTGCCAGGGCCTCGTAAGCGCCTGCCTGGTACGCGCCAAGCGCTCCTCCGCCTTGCAGGACAAGAGCAGTTTGCGAAAACGGCGATGAAGACATACCTGCTCCTGCCGGGCACAGTAATTACGGCTCTGCGCCAACACTACCGCAGGACTCCTATTTAAGAATGATTGACAGACAGCGAATGCTATTGGGATCAAACTTTTGTCATGTAAGCAGATTGTGCCGGTGATTGCCCTCTGCGGCGACGGGATTCTGACGCTTTCATCACTTCGGCAGCCAAAGCATTGCTGATTCCGCTAAACTGGCAGTGAGATGCCTAAAATTTCATGGAAATGAACGGACATAGCGGCGCGCAATGCGCTGCTGCTTTTAGAGGCCTCACGAAGAACAAGCAGATCGATAAGCGCGGTGAGGGCGGCGGAACGGCCGGGACCGGCAAAGCCCCGATCGCTGGCGCCGTCAGCCGTAAGGACAATGTCGTGGCGCGCGTCATTGAGAACGTGAAAGGCGCCTTGCTCTGCACTGATCAATGGAAAGGCTATAACGGCCTCGGGAAGAAGTTCCGCCACTCCGTCATAAACCACGTCGGCAGCACTATGTCGCCGGCGCCGTCCAAACGCGAACGATCGACTGCGACCCGGGCGATCTAAGCAAACTCCATGATGACCGCATCAACGGCGAGGCTGTCACCGGGCTTCGCGCGTAGCTTCGTCACGGTCACGTCGCGATCAGCCTTGAGGACATTCTGCATCTTCATGGCTTCGACCACGGCAAGCGTTTCTCCCGCTTTTACCTCCTGGCCTTCCGCGGCCGCAATCGAGACGACCAGACCCGGCATAGGGCAGAGCAGCTTCTTCGATGTATCGGCAGGCTTTTTCCCGGGCATCAGCGCGGCCATCGCAGCCTCTCGCGCCGTGTAAACAAAAGCCTTCGCTCGCACTCCGCCATAGGAAAGGTCGTAGCCGTTCGGTACCGGTCGAACCTGAACGAAGACCGCTTCCCCTGAGATCTTGCCCTGCCAAATGGGCTCGCCCGGCCACCACTCGGACTGCAGGACGGCCTTACGGCGGACGGCGCCACTATCGTCGCGCAGCTGCACGGAGATCTCTCCATCAAGCTCGCCCTGCACCAGCAGCCTTTGCTTGAAGCTCCCCAGCTGGCAGACGCGCATCTCTCCGAGCTTGAGACCCACAGCCCCGGGAACCTGACCGGAAATGTGCCTGCGCCGGACATTGCTGAGATGATCGATGGCAGCGGCAACGCATACGAGCACGTCGCGCGCTTCGCCCTGCGGCTCATGGTGCTTGAAGCCGCCCGCGAATTCCTCGGCGATGAAGCCGGTGGAAATATCGCCGCGGCGCCACCGCGGATGCTGCATTAGTGCCGAAAGGAAGGGGATGTTGTGTTCAATGCCATCGATATAGAAAGCGTCCAACGCGGCAGCCTGCGCGTCTATCGCGGCTTCGCGGTTCGGGGCGTAAGTGACCAGTTTGGCAATCATTGGGTCGTAATAGATGGAAATCTCGCCTCCTTCCTCGACGCCGGTGTCATTGCGAACCAAGACGCCGCCTTCGCGCGGGCCTTCTGCGGGCGGCCGGTAGCGAACCAAACGTCCCATGGAGGGAAGAAAGTTGCGGAAAGGGTCTTCGGCGTAAACGCGGCTCTCGATGGCCCAACCCTTGATCTTGAGGTCGGACTGCCTGAACGGCAACTTCTCACCATCTGCCACGCGGATCATAAGCTCCACGAGGTCCAAGCCCGTAATCATCTCCGTGACGGGGTGCTCGACCTGAAGCCGCGTATTCATCTCGAGGAAATAGAAGTTCTTCTTCTGGTCTACGATAAACTCGACCGTGCCCGCGCTCTCATATTTCACGGCCTTTGCCAGCGCCACCGCTTGCTCGCCCATGGCGCGGCGGGTCCTTTCATCAAGGAATGGGCTTGGGGCTTCCTCGATAACTTTCTGATTCCGGCGCTGGATCGAGCATTCGCGCTCGAAGAGATAGACGGTGTTGCCATGCTTGTCGCCGAACACCTGTATTTCGATGTGCCGCGGGCTTTCGATATATTTTTCGATGAAGACGCGATCGTCACCGAAGCTCGATTTGGCCTCCGCAGTAGAGGCCCGGAAGCCTTCGTGTACCTCATCGGTGGAGCGCGCAATGCGCATGCCCTTGCCGCCGCCGCCGGCGCTGGCCTTGATCATCACCGGATAACCGATGTCATCGGCAATGCCGATTGCCTGGTCCGCTCTTTCGATCACGCCCAGATAGCCGGGCACGGTCGACACACGTGCTGATGCGGCGGCCTTTTTGCTCTCGATCTTGTCGCCCATCGCGCGGATTGCATCGACGTTTGGGCCGATGAAGACGATACCGGACGCGTTCAGCGCTTCCGCGAACGCGGCATTCTCCGACAAAAAGCCGTATCCGGGGTGAATGGCTTCCGCACCCGTCTGCTTCGCCGCTTCGATGATCTTATCGATGACAAGATAACTTTGGGCCGCAGGCGCGGGGCCTATAAGCACCGCCTCGTCCGCCATGCTCACATGCACGGCATCGCGGTCTGCTTCGGAATAAACCGCGACCGTCTTTATGCCCATGCGGCGCGCGGTTTTGATGACACGGCAGGCGATCTCGCCGCGATTGGCGATTAGAATTTTATGGAACATTACAGCATTCCGTGCGGCGATTTAAGGTGCCGTTCGCGCTGTTGTAACCGCGGTGCGGGCGCTCATCAATCCCGCATTCCTGGTCTTGTTGCGGTTCTGCCTGGATGCGGCAGGTGTGATAATAGTGGAAGCGCTGGAGTATGCGGCTGCGATAGGATTAATTTGGCCTTGCCGAAGACTGGTTAATTCTGGCCCGACAAGTGTACCTCGACCCTAGTCATGATCGCCTCGCGGATGTCTGCCGGCTGCTCCTGCACCGCGGCGCTGACGGCCAGTAGAATCGTCCTGATCCCATTCAGCCGGTCAACCAGGGACAGCACCAAGGCCAGCTCCTCATCGCGCACTTCCATTTCGTAGCACAAATCGCAGAGCAAGTAGACGCGTGCCACGTCAGCGTCGTCGAAAAGGAAGCCGGCCGCACCTTCTCTGGGCTTCACCCAGCCTGCTGCGATCCAACGGCTGAGTGTGTGAGCTTCGAGGCGGGTAAAGCGAGCGATAATCTGGGTCTCTGTGATCACCTCGCTCCTCCCGTCCGCGGATTATAGGGGTGCCGTCTTTCCCAATCGGCGACCTCGCTTTCGAGCTCACTGTCGGGATGGGGCGGCATTGACACCTGCAGTTCGACCAGATGATCGCCCTTGACTCGGCCTTGCACGCCCTTTCCCCGAAGCCGCAGGATGCGGCCAGAATTCGAATGCTTCGGGATCTTGAGACTAACCGGGCCCGTAATGGTGTCAACCTGGACGGTTCCGCCCGAAAGGGCTTCATTCAGCGTGATTGGCAGCGTGGATTTAATGTCACTGCCTTCACGGCGGAAAACCGGGTGGGGCCTTACCGTAACCGTGATGAGAGCATCTCCCGCCGGGCCGCCGCCAATCCCAGACGCCCCTTGCCCCTTGAGCCGCAGCGTTTGGCCATCCTGAACGCCAGCGGGAATGTTGATGTCCAGAGTCTTACCGTCCGGCATGTCGACGCGCTTGGTTCCGCCGTTCACGGCTTCGATGAAATCGACGGGAAGGCTGTAATTGACGTCGCCTCCACGCATGCGGAACTGGGTTTCGGCACGGCCCCCACCGCCCGCGCCGCGGCGGCGCCCCATCAGATCCGAGAAGATGTCGCCGAAGTCGCCGAAGCCGCCCAAATCCTCAGGGTTCTGATAGCGAAACCCCGAGTCCGCGCCCGCATAGTCGCGATAGAACCGGCGTTCCGCCTGGGGCGCCCCACTTTCATCGATCTCGCCTGCGTCGTAAGCGCGCCGCTTTTCCCGATCGCTCAACAGGTCATAGGCAGCGGAGATTTCCTTGAACCGCGCTTCGGCTTCCTTGTTGCCGGGATTGAGGTCGGGGTGGTGCTCCTTGGCGAGCTTTCTGTAAGCCTTGCGGATCTCATCCTCGGTTGCGGTCTTCGCAACGCCGAGCGTCTTGTAAGGATCAGCCATGATCGCCGCTTCGCTTTGTGAGGATACGGTCTCTCTTGCGGGGTCATTTAGAGGGTGCAGCCCCTTGCGGCAAGGGCACCTATATTTCTGTTTTTGGGTTCGTTTTGCAGACGTCCCGTCGGCGGCTAGGTTCCCGGCGGAGATACGTTAGCCTTGTAAAGGGGACCGGCCTCCTAACGCGAATTGAGCCTTCCAGCCCAATTTTTAGAACGGCGCTCCCCACAAAGTAATTTTGGGATTTTTATCGAGGCTCAAACCTTCCTCGATACAAACTCGATAAAAAAAGTTTTGCAGATTTCCAGCTCTAACCAGAAACCTGCTTAGGATACTGATACTACTGGTGAAATTTGGCGCACCGGGTAAGATTCGAACTCACGACCCCCAGATTCGTAGTATGGGGCAACTCCTTTCCACTGCTTATCCATCCATTTCCGTGCATTCGTAACATATTGATTCATAAAATTTGATTTTTCCAAGGCTTATCCTTAGCTATATAGAGATTGAATTTCGGTTCCGACTAGGTTCCGACTTTTATCGGTGGACGTTTTTTCGGGGAGATAGCGTGCAGGGAAAGGTGACGAAGACCGCCGTAGACCGCGCAATTGGCGAGGCGCGGGCGCAAGAGCGCAATATCAGGGCTTTACGATCAGACGCTGAAGGGCTTTGGCTTCACCGCCAGCAAAACGGGAAAGGCGACCTACTTCATTGAATATAAGCTGGGTGGACGCGGTGCGCCGTCGCGACGTATGACGCTTGGGCCACACGGTGCGGTGACAGCCGAGCAAGCGCGCAATTTCGCCAAGCAAAAGCTGGGTGAAGTCGCCAAAGGTGTCGATGTCGCCGCAAACCGGAAGGCCGAACGCGCCAAACTCGCGGGGCTGAGGTTCCAGGATGCCATCGAACAATTCCTTACCATTCACGCAAAGCCTACTCGCTATTGGAAGGAGAAGCGGGCCAGGCTCACTTCCAACGACGTGAAGGCGATGATGAATAAGCCGCTTGCCACGATAACACGGGGGCAAGTCGTCGATGCGATCAACAAAGCAAAAACGCGATCACTGTCAGCGGCTAGGCTTCTATTCGCTGATCTGCGGCC
>JBAUNL010000025.1:0-8212 GCA_049579205.1 Rhodomicrobium sp.
GTTCGGAATGCTTTGAGCAGTTTGTTTTAAAAGGGCTTTGGTAAAGTCGCCTAGGAATGATGATCCATCGATCATCGAGCCGATACGTTGACGAGTTGCCATCAACATCGCCAGTTCGCCCGCTTCGCCAACTTCAGCAGCCAAGTACTGCCGACACCGGCCAAAGGCTGCGAACGATAAATTCCGCTATGATCGCCCATAAAATGATTCGATCCGAGTACCACCGATGCCAAGCTACGACTTTCAGCAGCTTTCTCATCACGATTTTGAGACGATGGTCCGCGACCTTCTGCAAGCCGAATGGTATTGCCGCTTTGAGTGTTTTAAACCCGGGAAAGACGGCGGCATTGATATCCGCTTTCTCCTCGGAGGCTCAAAATCCATCTTTCAGTGCAAGCATTTCGTTCGCACCGGCCTGCCGGGGTTGCTTCGCGAAATGGCCAAGGAAGTCGCCAACGTTCGCGAGCTCAACGCGGATCGCTACGTGCTCGTCACCTCCGTCCCGCTATCGCCCTCGAACAAGGACAAGATCGTCGAAATTGTAGGCGCCGAGCACATTCAGCTGCCCGATATTCTCGGCCAAGATGACCTCAATAACCTTCTCGGCCGCCACCCCGAAATTGAACAGCAACACTATAAGCTTTGGCTCTCAAGCCGCGCCGTCCTTGACCGCGTCTTGCACAACGCCTCGGTTACGCAGAGCGAGTTCAAAGTCCAGCAGGTCTATGATCAAATCCGCCGCTATATCCCCAGCGACGCCTACCCTACCGCTCGCCACATGTTATGCGAAAATCGGGTTGTCATCCTCGCAGGTCCTCCGGGCGTTGGGAAAACAACACTCGCCAACATGCTGCTCTACGAGCATCTCGAGGCTGGCTACCAAGCGATCCTGATCCAGCGCGACGTCCAGGAAGGTTTCGACCGCTTCCAGCCCGGCCTGCCGCAGATCTTTTATTTTGATGATTTCATGGGCGCTACCTATCTCGGCGATCCCTCGTCAGCTTTCCACCGGAATGGCGATCGCGCTATTCTCGACTTTCTCGCCATGATACGCGCGTCGTCCGATGCACGGCTGGTGCTAACGACGCGAGAGCACATCCTGACTCAAGCTCTTGAACGCTCCGAGCGCATGCGTCATTCAAGTCTCCTTGACCATCGCCTGGTTCTGCAGATGAGCAACTATTCGGGCGGGCAGAGGGCGCAGATTCTTTATAATCATCTTTATTTCAGCGACTTGCCGCCCGAGTATCAGGATGAATTACTGCGAGGCGATTTCTACTTCGAGATCATTAGGCACGAAAAGTTTAATCCGCGCCTTGTCGACTGGCTTTCCTCTTACAGCCGCGTCAGGAATGTTACCGTAAGCGGCTACCGAGCCTTTGTTCAGAACCTCTTGCGCGACCCTTCTGAGATATGGCGCCACGCTTACCGATGGGAAATCAGCGACGCGGCGCGCTCCCTGCTTCTTGCCCTTTTCTCTTTGGCTGGCAAAGCCGGTGACGGCTTGCAACCAGCGTTCGCCGCACTGCATCGGGCTCGCGCGAGACGCTACAATTTTGAAGCACGACCTGACGATTATAGAAACGCGCTTCGCGAACTCGCCGGTTCGTTTGTGAAGCCTTCCTCCAATCATGCAGTCGAAGTACTCGACCCATCCGTCCTTGATCTTCTTAACAGTGTCGTCAGCGAGGCCCCGGACAACGCTGTAGATCTTTTTCTCGGTTCTGTTTGCTTCCACCAAATCGATCGCATATGGCAGTTCGCGAAAACCAAGGGAGGAGACGCATTGATGGCTCGCCTCGCACAGGAAGCCCAGCCCTTGGCCCAGAATCTTCGTCCGCTCCTCCTAAAAGACAGGCGGTACGAGCTTGATGACGGGACTGTCTCCTACCATGGTGAAACCTTTGAAAGGCGCTTGGCTGCCCTGATCCGCTTCGCAGATTGGCTTCGTCATCGCTGCTTTCTCGAGCTTGTTGAAGAAACCACAAGTCGTTTGTTCAAGGAATGGGAGACTGACGACGCGTCAATCAATGACGGCGTCGACTTGCTCCGAACGCTCGATTGCGTCGCGTGGCCCCCGCTTCAGAAAGAAAGCGACATCTGCGACTTTATCCGGGAAAGACTTGTCGAGGAGGCGGTCTCAGGATGCCGTGCCGACGAGCTCCGTGAGCTTACATGCGTCATCGATCTAGCCACCGACAGTGATGGTCACTTGCATTGCTCGTTGCGGGGGGCATTCAAGGAATATAAGCGCAGTCAATTTAGGCACGATTTAAGCGGCTGCCGGTCCTCCGAGCAATTCGAGGAGTTCATCGAAGATTTAAAGCTGTTCAGCGAGAGCCTTGGGGTTGATACGGCCGAAATGATTTCAGATACCGAGGAGCGCATGATCGAGTTCCAAGCAGAACAAGAGGCTCGCGACTCGTATAATGAGGACGAGTACAAGGAACGGTGGCGGGCGGATCGTTCGACCGAGGCTTCCATCAAGGACATGTTTCAGTCACTTGCAACGGATCGCTCGTGATGCCGCCCTCGTCTACGTCTCAAACAACGCCAGCGCCTACTTTGCAATGACAAGTTTGCTAATTTCGCTATCCGCCATGAGCTTGTATGCTCTCTAAACGCATCACAATGCTCAACTTCGCTCACAATTTCACGATCCTTGATTACGCATATGACTACCCTTCGCGATCGAAATGGATAAAGGGATCATCCCGCGGTATATATTTATCAGCTGTAAGCAACTCGAACTGAATATTTTGAACCGCAAGTTCTGAAGCCGCCGATGCCAATTCGGCCTCGAAACGCCGACCACTCTCCATCACTGCTAAAAGCGCAATATCAGGTCTAAGCCGACTTGCAAGCTCGACAAACTCTGCAATGTCGCTCGATCGAAGGCTACGCCAAGAAGACTTCGCCTCGCATACAACCGCTTTCCCGTCGAGGATGGCTAACATATCCGCTTCGGCATCAGGGCAATCCGATGTGGTCGAAAATCCAAGCCACATCGGCTCCACGAAAATCAGCGACTTGCGCGACCGCGCCCGAAACGCCGAAAGCACCCATATCAGTGAAAGTACACTATGATCGCGCAAACTCTCGATTAAAAACTCATTAGGCCGAAACAACCAACGGATATCAACCGGCGCCTGCTGGCAATGCTTACAAACCGCACACAAGAGTTCCGATGAAAGGACCGCCAAATCAACCCAATTTCTGTGATGACATTTCGGGCAAATCCATCGATGCCCCTGAAAAATCATCTGCCTGCGCCGCAGCTCAATCAGGCATGCATCGAGCGACGCCTCCTCCTGCCTCTCCCAATCGTCACTAGCACTTTTTTCCCCTTGCAGTGGATGCGCTGCCCGATATTGTTCCCGATATTCTTTCCAGCTCTTTTTCACATCCTCATAACTAATAAAATCGAGTGGCTTCTTTAGAGTCCGAGCTGCCTTGACGATAAGGTTGGCTAACGCGTTCCTTTCCCCGGCGTTTCTCAAATCAAACGCGAGTTGACGCTTGCTCCTTTTCTGCAGGCGATTGAGAGTCGACGCTATATCATCCACTGACAAATTTGGGGTCCCGCCCATCTTGGCAAAATTCTCACGCAGAAAGGGATGCAATAGAAAGACAGTCGCACGCGGCAGCCCCCCGGTCATCCCAAGGACGCCCGTCAGATAGCGAGCCTCATTCGACGGTTGCGCCCACGCGACTTTGTTTGGAGGATAAATGCGTCCATGCTCAGCCTGCTGTTCGGCCCAAGCCCCATCCACGGCAAACCCGTGAACGAGCGCTTCGTAAGCGGCTGGAATTTCCATCGTCTCGAGCGGGTGAATAGAATTAACGAAAACCGCCAGATTTCCGTCACGGCTTCTTCTCGGCGTTGGCACCCCATAATCCCGCTTGCCGACAAACGTTGCCTTGAACGCGCCGGCTATTCGCCATCGCCGCGGCAACATCCAACGGTTTTCTTCTCGAAAGCGCGAGCCGGGACCGTCATATTCGAAAATCAGATCGGTACACCAGTAACCCTCAGTAAACGTCTGCCGCGTCGGCGCATCTGACAGATGATCGGGTTTTGTTGCCGGCGGCCGCGCCCTCGGCGCTGTCCACGCGAATTCCGTCCATTCAGGTCGAGGAAAAAGCTCACCCCAAAAACTATTGTTTTCTTTTGCCTCATCAAGCGCTTTGTTCGTGGGAACAAGATCAGCCAGCCCCGATATAACCTCTGTTCTCACCGCTCCCCAAGGCTTCGCCGACATTACAAGCTCACGAACTTTTTCGAGTTCTTCTTTGCTCAGAGACGCCGATCGAATTGTAACCTGCGACTGACCACCGGAGCCGGCGTTAACGTGATTGCGATGTTTAAGTAATTCGCCGAGTACGCTCAACATACTAGGATCGCTCAGATCATTTAACGTGACGCGGAAACAGCAGAGATCAGAATCCAACCAATCCGGAATCAACAAGCGCGCATTCCAGAACAGAACACGATCGGCGAAATTATCACCGACCACAAGGTTGAACGATCCGCTCCAGCGCCGATCCTGAATTTGAAGCTTTGGTGCAAACAATAATGATACAAGCGACAAGCTCGTGGCTTTCCGGCTAACAAATTCTCGAAACGCTTCGATTTCGTTTGAGATCACATAGAGATCAGGCGGGATGCCAAACCGGCGATCAGCCTGCTTTTCAGGCGAAACGATCGCGAGCAAGCTCGCTGCAATAGCAGCATCCGACGGGAAAATGCCCCCGCCCCTGCTCGTATGATAGGTGCCGAAGTTATCCGTCAGAAATCGTGATGGCTTTTCGGTGAACCAGCTGTCAATAATTTTGACGGGTGCGCCTTCTCCAGCCATTGGCCTGTAACGAGCCATTCGAAAAATGATGGACAGTGAAGCAAGCGGCGAAAATCCATAAGACGGCTTAAAGCCGAAAACGTCTAACCTCGGCTCCCGGTCCAACTTGTGAACGATGAATTCGGCCGGACACAGCCTCTCATGCACCTCGAGCACGTCGGCCTTATCTAGCGGTACATACGAATAGACAATATCGGGATCGTAAGCTTCGAGCCAAGTCCAATAGCTAGGCATGATTTTGCCATTGACGCACGGCGCAATTAAACTGAAACGACCACCCCAACGGCTGTAACAATCTGCGAAGATTCCATCCAAGGCCAAGCTCGAATGTTCACCGTCCTCAATCAGGAATGCAACCCGCAAGGGCCGTGGTCTAGCCCATCCTTTTAGTTCACTCCGCATAGGCCACTACACAATCCGGTGTGTTATGGGCTGGTTTGTTCACACGCCGCGACACAGCATAGAACTGGAGCTGATCATCGACATTTTCGGCCATGCGCGGCGGCTCGCCAGCCAGCCAGCCCTCTATTCCTCCCCGATCGAGCAGCAGTGGCATCCGGTCGTGCAATTCGCGCGTACCTGAGCTCGCTTCCGTCGTGAGAATTGTGCAGGTGAGGAGCCCGTCTTTTTCTTTCCAGCGCTCCCAGAGGCCCGCCAAGGTCAGAGGCTGTTCGTTTCGGCTGGTGATGTGGAAAGGCTGCTTGAGCGGCTTGCCCTTGCCTTCGGCCGGCACGGTTTTCCATTCGTACCAGCCCGATGCGGGGATCAGGCAGCGCCGCTCCTTGAAGGCGGAGCGGAAGGCCGGCTTGGTTGCGACCGTTTCAACGCGCGCATTGATGCATTGCGCTCCGATCTTCTCGTCTTTGGCCCAGAAGGGGATAAGGCCCCAGCGCATGGTTTTGTAAACGAGTCCCTGCTCTTCAGGCACCACGACAACGACGTCTTGGGTCGGCGCGACGTTCCAGGACGCCCGCAAGTTGGGGATCGCCGGATTTGTCAGCCGGTAGAGATCGTGCAGTTCCTTCCAGGTGAAATTCTGCGTAAAGCGTCCGCACATGCTCCCCTCCTCTGGCGCCTGCTACCGTAGCCGATTTGCCGCCCGCTTGTATATGTTCCTGTTTTGTTCTATGAGTCGACTGCGGGGAATACTTCATGCGGCAGGCGACCACCATTGAGAAGCTGTATCTCGATTTCGACGGCTTCTTTGCCAGTGTCATGCAGCAGGCCATGCCCGAGCTGCGCGGCCGGCCCGTCGGCGTTATTCCCTTCGAGACTTCAGCCGCGAACTCAACAGTCGTGATCGCCTGCTCGAAGGAAGCCGCATGCGCTGCCGGACGGCTAGCGTCGAGACGCGGAAGGCGGCGGCGATCGTATCCTCGCCGTGGCCCTTGTCCGCCATCGCCTTGAAGGCGCGGAATTCGTCCAAAGGCTTCAGCGCCTGGCGCTGCGTGTTTTCGGCGAGACTGTCGGCTTCGGCAAATCCGTCGCGCTTGACGATACAGGGGACGGGCGCGTTCCTGGCGAGTTTCCTCTGTTTGACGAGAAGTTTGAGCGCGCGGAAGCGGCGGCTTCCGGCCTGGATGCCGTAAGTGCCGGTTTCTTCCGCCTTGCCGTCGAGGATGGGGCGGACGCTTAAGGACTGGAGCAGGCCACGCGCCGCGATATCGTCGGCGAGGTCCTGTATCGCCGCCTGATCGTCATCGGTTTTGCGGACGTTGTCCTCGTGGATTTCAAGCCGGTCGAGGGGAATGGTTTCGGGCGTGGCGAGCGAGATTTTCTGCGTTTGCGCTTTGGACATGGGAGGAGGCTCCGGGGTTCGGGTGCAGGGCCCGCCGCAAGACTCTCTCTTGGCCTTGGCCCTTCGCTCCTTCCCCTCAAAACCTCTTCCTCTAAATCCCGGAACGCTGCACCTGCGTCCGATCTGCCGAAACCCCTCGCCGCTTTTACCCGCCGTCGCCGGGTTGGCGCTCGCGCAGGCTGCGCTAAGGCGGACGAGCCTCGTTCCTTCAACCGGAATGGAAGCGCCAAAATCCATTCTGAGACCCATGAACGAAAGATCGAATTAAAAAAACCGGATGGAAGATAAAGGCTTTAGCTGTTTTCAGTGCCCGGGGATTTGAGCGCGAACCTGTCCTGTGCCCGAGTGAGCGAGGGCAGAGTCGCGTGCGGATGACTGCAACCTGGAGCGTCCTTTTTGGGGCACAGTTACCGGAAAGTGGTCGAAATTATTAAGATTGTAAGGAACGGAATGCCGCCCGTGCTGTTCCGGAGCATCTTGGCTGCAAGGCAAGGATTCAGGTCCGGGACGGGAACCGATAGAAGCGGGGGTTACTATGCAAGGCTCACCCTGAGGTAAGTATTTAAGCCGCCAATACAGGTTTGTTCACGCTGTTTTTGCGGTGGAGACGCGCGCGTCTTCTGGGATGCGTGCATGGAGTGCGCGGCAGGTCTTGCCGCGAGGGGAGATATTGTTGAGTGAGGACATACAATGCCTGATTTTGGGGATGCGGAGTTTGCCAGCACTTATCGAAGCAAATTCAGGATATCGGTGGAAAAGAGGCTGGAGCGATTTCGCGAACAATCGCAGCTGCGCGGCGAGAGCTTGACGGCGTTTGAGCATCTCGTCCTGCAAATTCTTATCGTCCTGAGGCACAGGGAAAATATTGAAGGAAGGCTTGCAACAAGCGAGACCGGAAGCAGGGCAGAGGGATTCGGCCCTCCGCCAGAATGAAGCGGCGCTCGTCGACGGCCGATGGGAGGAAGCGGATTTATGAGATTTGGCAGATGTGTCAATCGGCTCCGAACTGTTGACCAGGATCTGGGGTGCACCCCTCCAGGTGGACGCTGAGGATGTGAGAATCAGACTATCTGGACCGGGCTTTCAAGGAGAAAGCCTACGGCCACGCAGCGCAGATATTCGATCGAGTTCAAACGGCAGGTTGTTCTGGAGTACCAGGCGGGTGAGACCCTGCATGGGCTGGCCAAGCGGCACGGCATTAGCCGCCATCTGGTCCGCATTTGGGCAGCCAAGGCAGAGTCCGGCGAGTTTGACGACGATCTCACCGCAGCAAGCATCCTTCAGGGATACGAGGCACGTATCGGTGCGCTGGAGCGGCTGGTGGGCAAGCTGGTGCTCGAGAATGAGTTTCTAAAGGGGCTTCGCGGCAGGCTCCCAGCCGGAAAGCGGGACTACGTCCGTCATTGCCGGCCCCGTGGGTCTCCCGGGCAGCGAAGGATGCCGGCTGATGGGTCTGGCGCGATCGACCTACTATGATGAGCCGAGAGGGCAGCCGATTGAGGAGGCGCGGCTCATTGAACGCATCAAGGAGATCTGCGCCGAGTGGCCGTGCTAC
>JBAUNL010000026.1:0-4708 GCA_049579205.1 Rhodomicrobium sp.
CGGATCGGCAAACTCTTGGATGGCTTCGCGCCCGTGGAGTGCTTAAACTTCTTTCGTCACGCCGGATATGCGTAAACTAAAACGGGAACCGCTCTAAGCATCGGCCATAACCGCTGAGACTGCCGCAGATCTCAAGGAGCATGGTAATGTCAACCTTGGCGCCAGCTGGCACGGCATCTTCCGCGAGGAGCAGCGGCAATGCACAGCTTATCGCCGAATTAAAAAAAATCATTGGCAGCCGCCACGTGCTAACAAGCCCTGCCAGCACCCGCCGGTTCCGCAAAGGATTTCGAACCGGTGAAGGGCCAGCGCTCGCCGTGGTCCGACCAGGCACGCTCGTCGAACAGTGGCGCATGCTCATCGCCTGTGCCGCAGCCGGCAAAATCGTGGTCATGCAGGCTGCCAACACCGGTTTGACAGGAGGCTCGACCCCAGATGGCGATCAATACGACCGGGACATCGTGATCATCAGCACATTGCGGATTGCAAAAATCCACCTCATCAATGAGGGCCAGCAGGTCGTTTGCCTGCCAGGTGCAACGCTCTTCGAGCTTGAAAACCTATTGTGTCCACTTGGACGCGATCCGCATTCGGTGATCGGCTCCTCCTGTATCGGCGCTTCGGTCTTCGGAGGCATCTGCAATAACTCGGGCGGCGCCTTGATCCATCGCGGTCCCGCCTTCACGCAGATGACCTTGTACGCCCAAATCGACGAGGCGGGAAAAGTCCATCTCATAAACCATCTGGGGATCCGCTTGGGCAACGACCCTGAGACGGTTTTGACGAAGGTCGAAAGCGGCGGCTTCCGGCCGGAGGATATAGAACATGATCCAAACCGCCTCTGCTCCGATTATGACTACCGGCATCATGTTCGTGACATCGAGGCGGCAACGCCGGCACGGTTCAACGCTGACCCCAAGCGCCTTTTTGAGTCGGCCGGCTGCGCCGGCAAGGTGATGGTCTTTGCCGTTCGTCTCGACACCTTTCTGAAGGAGGAACGGATCGGTGATTTCTATATCGGCAGCAACGATCCGAGCGAGCTCACGGCCATCCGGCGGCACATTCTCACGAAGTTCAAAGCACTTCCGGTCCAAGGCGAATATCTCCACCGCGACGCTTTCGCCATTGCCGAGAGGTACGGCAAGGACATGTTTCTTGCGATCCAGCATTTGGGCACCGGCTGGCTGCCCATAATGTTTGCCGCGAAGGGCCGGCTCGATGCCTTCTGCACCCGTTTTAAGTTCATCCCGCATGATCTCTCGGACCGGATCATGCAGGCCATTAGCTCCCTCTTTCCGAAGCACCTTCCCAAGCGTCTCTACGACTATCACGAAAGATTCGATCATCATTTGATGCTGAGGATGGCCGGCGGCGGCATTGAGGAGGCCCGGGCCTATCTCAATTCGATCTTTCCTTCGGCGCAGGGTTCTTTCTTCGAGTGTACGCCTAACGAAGGCGCGAAGGCCTTTTTACACCGGTTTGCCACAGCGGGAGCTGCGGTGCGCTACCGGGCGATTCATCGGAAGGAAGTGGAAGACATTGTTGCGCTCGATATTGCCCTTCCCAGAAACGAAACGGACTGGTTCGAGCATCTGCCGGAAGACATCACCTCCCGGCTTCTGCACAAGCTCTATTACGGCCACTTCTTCTGCCACGTGTTTCATCAGGATTACATCGTGAAAAAAAGCCATAACCCGCTGGAAATCGAGCATGCAATGTGGAAGATCCTTGATGGCCGGGGCGCTGAATATCCGGCGGAACATAATGTCGGGCATCTATACGTTGCAAAACCGGCCTTGCTGAACCACTACAGGAGCCTCGATCCCGGCAATTCCTTCAACCCCGGCATCGGTCACACGTCGAAGCATGCGCACTGGGCATAGACTTCGGCGGTGTCGAAGAACGTGATGCCGTTTTCGACGGCGGCGCGGAGAATAAGCTTGGGCGAAGCATGAATGGTCGGATCGGGTCTCATTGTCATGTTGAGTGCTCCCTGTTTTGGCCGAAGCAAACCGCCATATTGCAAGGCACCCGAAGCCGAGTTCATGATCCGCGCGTCTAACGTCACCGGCTTCTTTTGCACTGGCGCATGAACGGTATGAGGAGATCAGAGCCTCACGCCACCAGACGTGGTTTGGGTGTATCGCGATAGACGGCCGCAAGCCGCGCTAAGAAAGACGGTTCCATCTTACGCGCCGTACCACTGACAGGATCGGCTCCCTCAAGCATTGTATCGCTAGCCTCCCAAGACAGCGCCGCAACCTCATCCACCCGTCTCGCTCTAAGTTCGACGATCGCCCTTATTGCGGCGGCGAAGGTATCCTGAGTCAGAATCTCCTCCTGTGCCACACAGGCGTCCTCGATAGATTGCGTGGCACCTTGACCAAGGGTCGGAACCATGGGATGCGCGGCATCGCCGAGGAGCAGCACATTACCGCGCCCATCGTCATAAGCGCTCTCTTCATGTTGAAGTCGCGACCAATGTATTTCGTCGGGGGCTGCCTCAACTGCGTCCAGCAGAAACTTGACGCCAGCGCACAGCTTTCCTTGCCGTGGCTTGTACAGAGAAATAAGTGCTTCAGGTGTTTTTTGCCTCTCTGCGACTTGTGCTTCAGGCATGATCGGGAATGAACCAGAGAGATATACTGCACCGCCAGGAACGCGATAAGCCAACAATCGATTCGGACCATTGAAATATTGGACGTAGTCGTCAATCAGGCTTGCTGCATCGCGCTTTATGAGCAGGCGATACATGGCGACGCCAAGGTAACGGGGTAGGCTGGGCTCAAAGAAGGCATCCCTGACCTTCGAGTATCGGCCGTCTGTACCGATGAGTAAGTCAACGCCTTGTATAACAGTAATACGTCCGGCCATGCGATCACGCACTTCGACGGTGACTGGTCCCTCCTCATTGCCCCGCGCATAGCGCGCAGATACGAGCTCTGTACCGAATTTAATCGCGTCCCGTATTGGGTCGCGCAGTACCTGGTAGATCTGCGACCAGCGCAACCGCAGGCCCTCATTGTCGGCAACGTCTTGCAAATTGAGGCGCATTAGTTCGCGCCCGTCCGTCAGCGCGATGCGCCACTCCCGCCAGGGCAAGCCATGCTGCTCTAGCCGGGCCGCGGTCTCGGGGAGAAAGTCCCGCAGCGCCTTCACCGCATTGGGTCCAATATTGAGGCCCGTTCCAGCGCCTTCATGTTCTCCCGGCAGCGACCGCTCCAACGTGATTACCTCGCAGCACTGTAAGCCGCGGAGCCGTTCGGCGAGGATGCTGCCCACAATACCGGCTCCAGCGATAACGATTTTTCGCGTCCTCATGACGGCTCAGAAGCTAGCGTAGCGGGCTTCGTCGAAAAAAGAGACGCCGGCCTTGTAACGCCTGCCCTCGCTTTGGTTTGGACCGGGGCCTTCTTCCGCGCGGCCATCAAAGGTCAATTCAAGCTGCACACCGCTCGGATCATAAACGAAGATTTGCCAGAGCGTCGTGCCGGGGACGAGAAACTCCCGCCAATCAAGAGCGGCTTGCTTTATACGCTTCACAAACGCGCCAAAGCCGTAAGCCGTGAGAGAGATATGGTCGATCGCCGCTGTTCCGCTTGGCGCTGACCCTGAAACGCCGAGTGCAGGACCGCCTGCATAGATGTGAACGATAGCCGCACCACCGGGCGCTGGGATTGAGAGCCAGGCACCGGGATAACCAAAGTCCGGCCGATGAACCTCAACGAGTCCGATAACATCGCGGTAGAAACGAACGGTGCGGTCGAGGTCGTTCGTTTTGATAGCAACATGGAAAAGCCCTGTAATCAGTGCGCTCACGTCTCCTCCTTTGTGCTGTAGCCCATCCCACGTTGCCGGGTACTTCGGCGACAAAACGGCTGCTGTAGCTGGGTCGCCTTGTAAGCGCAATAGCCTCAAGCAAAAAAGGGACCACCGCCGACTGTTTACGCGCCAGGCCGGCATAGTCGGCTGCCGTCGAGCGCGCAAAAAAATACTTGTGGCACACTCCTGCCGTTTCACACATTGGTCCGCCAGAGTCACCAAGCACCATCATGCGGAGGGCATTGCCCGAACGCGGAGAGAACCGCGGGCCCGGCAAGGATTTCTTGGAGAGCTTGACCTCACGCCCGGAATTAGAGAACGGCCTCTGGGTTAAATGCGTGGAACTTCTAGCTTTTTTTCCAATAGCCTCTTTTTTTATAGCTGTTACCAGTCATGCGTGGTCCCGTCCTTACAATCTACTTATTGAGGATCAATCGGCCGTGAATTATGCTTAAGCTTGTCTTCCATCTGCCCGGAAGACAGAAGACCGCCGTAATCCCTCGGCGGTCTTTTCGTGCCTGGCTGCTGCTTGCCTAGCCAATGGGCTAGGCGTATGCGTGGGCGTCTTCGACCGTAACTTGCACAATTGACAAGATCGCAAGGACCATTGGGTTCGGAAAACATCGGCGTGATTGATCGTGACTGGAGACTTTTTTGTTTCGCTCCAGCTATTTTCCGGCCGAGGTCACTTTGTGAGAGCGGCGCCAGTCTAAGACCTATCCATCGCTCACCTCACTCGGAGAACAGCGGGGAGAATCCGTGGGACTCTCAACGTCACGTAAACTTCTCCCGTCGGGGTTAGCCTTAGATAACGCAAGTTGCTTGGCTTTCAGGACGACCTCGCTCTGGCCGTGCCATAATCTGAGTTCTTGGAGAAGTATATCAG
>JBAUNL010000027.1:0-1942 GCA_049579205.1 Rhodomicrobium sp.
CAGCCGGGAAACCGGATCGGGGCTTTTTTTGTGCAAAAACCCTGGTCTGGCCTCCGTTCAAGCGCAGCAGCAATCGATCTTTGTTTACGGAACGGATACAGAGCAAGCGGCGCCAGCCGAGCAAAAAAAAGCAGCCGCTCCTGACCATTTCTCAAACGATTTCATAAACTTAGATTTTTGAAAAGCAAGCGTGATCAGGGCTGTCAGCAAGCGCTTAGTGATGCAGTCGCTTCCCAGAGGGCAGGAACTTTGCCTTTTAGAGACAAAGGCAAGCGGATTTACTATCCGCACATCCCTAATAAGTCATTGAAACTACATAGTTTTCTATTGCGTGTCGCAGGCATGTCGTCGAAGGGGGTAATGGATGACGAAGTTTTCGTGACATTCCAAGAGTCCACCAATTGGTCAAAGATTGCTTCGAAGCAGCCAATGACTACCCCCGAAGATGACGAAGAGGTATTCGACTGGGTTGAGAAGCGAGGAAGGCTGGCACTCTCTAGATGCGGCTGGACTGGCTCGCTTAGTGGAAACGGCTATGGCCGTGAGCGAAACGGCTGCGCACTAAGGTGAAAACGCTAGCGCCACTCCTCGTATGCCTTGACCTGCTGGCGCCACCTGCGCGCGCGGGCAAGGTTTGCCAGAGCTATTCCGAGCCGGCACCCCACTGGACGCTGTGGCCTGGACCAGGGGTTCCACCAAAGCGACACCGTCTATGAAGTTCTTCGCAACGGCCTGCAATTCGAGGCGCAGTTCATCGACGAAGGCTGGGCTGGACAATTCGCTGAGAGCGAAGAGAGCAATGACTGCTTCACCGTCAAGCGGGTTCCGATCTGCCCGTGGCGCGACTAACAAAAGTTTTTCCGTTACCAGGAAAAAGTGCATAATGAGACAGAATCTCCAAGCAATACTAAATAATCGCATAATGATATTGTTTTAGCCAAACGATATATGCCACGAATTATCTTCTGGAAAACTTAGCTTCATGCTATTGTTAACCCGATAGTAAGGAAGCGGACCAAGATGGTTTTCCAAAAGGGCGATCCTCGCATCAAGAGAAACGGCCGTCCAAACAAGGCCGCACCAGAGCTGGCCGCGATCCGCGAGACGCTTGAGGCCGTGCGCGACCGGTTGGGAGCCATCGAAGCTTTCATAAGGGCCGGCGGCAAAAGTGCCGGGCCGTTAATCGAGAACAAAGGCGGAGGGCCGCGATGACTTTCAAACCTGGGAAATCGGGAAATCCTAGCGGCCTCCGCAAAGACGGCAAAAAACGCGCAAAGCGCGACAAAGGCGTTGCCGCCTTGGCAGCTAAAACCACGCCCGAAAATATCCGCTGGCTGGAGCACGTCCGCGATAGTGATAGAGCCCCATGGGCGATCCGCATGGATGCAGTCAAAACGCTCCTAGCTTATGGCCATGAGAAGCCACGCGATCACCTCCATCACAGTGGCGATGCGCCCGGTCAGACGGCCACCGTCAACATCTATAATGCCTCTATCAGCGAATTAGATACGCGCGCCGTCAATTTGCCGGCGAACGGATACGAGATCGATCCGGAAACTCGCAAGCCCCTGTTCCCCGAGTTGGCCGGTCTGGACGAGGATGGCGACGAGGAGCTGCTACTTCCGCGTCGAAAGAAGTCTCAGTCGGAGCATTGACGTGGGGCGCATCGTGTCCCTCAAGGACGCTGAAAGAAGCCCGAGCTGCATCGCCAAAGAGCTTGGTGTGGCTCGCTCCTCCGTGTACCGGGCGTTGGGGAGCAAGCGGGCCGGTGAACACGCATGGTGTGCCGAGTTTAGGAACCGCCAGGCGGGCAGCACAATAGGCATCCTTCAAGACCCCAGCTCATTCTGGTAGAGGAGCACGCGTGAATGCCGAAACCACAAGAGCCTATTGGGCACGAATCGAAAGCCCAGATCGAAAAATTGAACGAATCCGCCTTTGA
>JBAUNL010000028.1:0-11115 GCA_049579205.1 Rhodomicrobium sp.
GGTTGGAGAAACTGCCAGACGGAAAGTCCGGCGGCGCGAATGATCGTCAGCTCCGAAGTCCGGCTTAGGCTAAGGAAAGCGGCAATCGTCCCGATCAGGATCGCGAAGGGCAGTGCCAACTCAGCGAAAATTGGGATGCGGAGGAGCGTTATGAATGCGAGCGTAGCTGGGCCGATTCCTTCGTGGCGAGAGGCGCTACGCAAAACCTCTATAAAATCCACGAAGAATATCAAAAGAAGCATCAAGAAAAACACACCTAATATCGTAATAACAAAGCGATTTGCCATATACCTGCCAATCGTCGTGAAAGTAATCATGTTCTATCTCCGCCGCGTTCCGCTCAAGACGGCCGCGCCAAGGGCCCGGGAGTGGACCGGCGGAAGGGCGCCGGAAGGGTTAGGTTGAAGCGCGGGATTGCAAAGGCAGGCGCAGGAACGTCGAAAAGAAGCAAAACTAAACAAAGCAGGATCAGACCTGCGGGAGCGCCGTAGATGAGGGCAAGCGCCCATGCTTTTTTGCCAACAATGTTTACGCCTGCGATTCCCAGAATGCGGAGCATCGCGCCCAAAGTAAAAGCCGTGAACAAAAGTCCGCCGCGGCCCTCCCGCGTAGTCCTAGGCCGGCCCAGATAAAGAATTGCCAGAAACGCGAACACGAATGAGTAGAGTGGCGTCGAGAGCCGCTGGTGAATCTCGGATTTAATCCCCGCTTCGTTACCCTTATAGAAGGCACTACTCTTATCGGGATGCAGCAATTCGCCTAGTTCTCTCTCTTGTACCCTGCGTTCCCGCATACCGGCCTTTCTGGAAAAGTCGCCCATATCAAAAGAATATGTCTTGAAGGTAATGAACTGGACATTCGGCTTTCCCTCTTCTTGCCTTAGGATTTCACCGTCGTACAGGTCCATTTCAGCACGCCCATTCTCATTTGAGACCTCTCCTCTCTCTGCAACAATGGTATTGATGGTTTTCGTGTCGCGTTCGTCGTGGACGACAACACCCAAAAGCTCGCCTTCTTGCGACTTGTCGCGCATATGAATGGTCAGTCCGGGTTCGATATCCGAAAACTCCCCAGGCTGAAGTACTTGAGAAAGCAGATCTGCCCTTACTTGCGAGACATAGTCCTGCAGCAGCCTTGCCGCATTGGGCAGGACAAAGATGTTCGCCGCGAGAATTGCGCACGCGACAAGGGTAGCAAGGAAAAGACAGGGCGTCAGGGTCCGCCAGGGAGAAGCCCCAGAAGCGGAGAGGACGATAAGTTCGCTATCCCCGTTCAAGCGGTTAAGCGTATGAAGGCAAGCGATGAGAAACGCCACCGGCGCCACAATAACGATGACGTTCGGGATCGCCAGGCTCGTGATTTTTAGAAACAAAACAAAGGTCTGACCTTCAGAAGTTAAAAGCTTGACCTCCCGCAATACGCTCGTCAGCCAAATAATGACCGTCAGGGACAAAAGGATAATAATGAGCGAGGATGCTGATTGACGGAAAATATAGCGTGCGATCAGCACCTTTGAGCTCCGTTTCGCTGGAACAGGTTGCAGTGGTCCTTAGATTCCCGAGTTTGCTCTCGATCGCGCTGCAAGGGGATGCAAATGCTGGAATCGGACCAGTTGACTGGCAGCTTCCACTTTATCGTGGCGCATTTTCGGCCAATGCCGTCTAGGCAATTCCCGGCCTTTCCTGTAGGCTGCGCCTGTTCTCAACCTTCTTTTCCCTTGACCGCCAATCAAGGGCGGTCCTCTAGTCGCCAATGACACAGCTTCCGAATATCTCCTTCGCCGCTTCGACCGAAAAACCACGCGCGGAAACAGCAATTTATTTCGTACCGGAAGGGGAGGGCTTACCTGCAAATTTGGCGGAACTCGATACAAAGGCGTCAGGATCGATTTCCAAGGCGATGCAAGTGAGCGGCTTCAAACGCAAACGGAAGAGCACCGTCGAAATTCTGGCGCCAGCCGGAAATTCTGCCGGGCGCCTGCTGCTCGTTGGTTTGGGAGACCCCAAATCCTTGAAGGAACTGGACTGGTTGGACATCGGCGGAACTGTCCGTGGCAAGCTTCACGGCAAACATATCGAAGCAGAAGCCTTCTTCACGGGGCTTGATGAGCTCGAAAAGGAGGCGCTTCTCGGATTTGCGCTTGGATTTAGCCTCAGAAGTTACGCGTTCAAAAAATATAAAACTAAGACTTCTGAGAAAAGCGACAGCGACGAAACCGAGACGGGAACCAACGAAAACGCACCACAGCTTACCATCTTCTCCCCATTCGGCGAAGAGCTTGGCACAGCATACAAAAAAAGCCTTGCCGTTTCCAAGAGCGTTTACTTCGCGCGCGATCTCGTGAACGAGCCCGCCAATATTCTTACGCCTCCAGAATTTGCTGAACGGCTCCGGGAGCTGGAAACGCATGGCGTGAAGGTGGAAGTATTGGACGAGCGTGCTCTCAGATCTCTCGGCATGAACGCTTTGCTCGCAGTTGGGCAAGGCAGCGCCCAGCCTACCTTCGCAGTCATCTTGCGCTGGGATGGCGTTCCAGCAGCTCAGAGCGAAGAAAACCTAGTCTTTATCGGCAAGGGCGTGTGCTTCGACACTGGCGGTATATCGATCAAGCCCGCCCAAGGTATGGAGGACATGAAGGGCGACATGGCCGGAGCCGCTGCCGTCGCCGGAGCAATCGCTTCACTGGCTCAGCGCCGCGCGCCCGTACGCGCTATTGGGCTCGTCGGCCTTGTCGAAAACATGCCGAGCGGAACCGCAATAAGGCCTGGGGATATCGTGACATCCGCGTCAGGCCAAACCATTGAAGTCCTTAACACGGATGCGGAAGGTCGCCTCGTACTGGCGGATTTGCTTTGGTACGCTCAGGCCCATCTAAAGCCGAGGTTCCTTGTCACGTTGGCCACGCTTACTGGGGCGATCCTGGTGGCTCTCGGAAAAGAGAATGCCGGGCTTTTTTCCAACGACGATGACCTTTCCTCCCAGATAATTCAGGCTGGCCTTGACACGGGCGAGACGGCTTGGCGCATGCCTCTCTCCAAAAAATACAATAAGATGCTGGACTCAAAGATTGCCGACATGAAAAATATTGGCGGCCGGGACGCTGGCTCGGTAACCGCTGCACAATTTTTACAGCGCTTTGTCAACGCCGGTGTGCCTTGGGCGCACTTGGATGTTGCCGGAACCGCAATTGGCTCTCCCGCCACCGACATCAATCATAGTTGGGCATCGGGATACGGCGTGCGCTTGCTTGACCGCCTGGCTGGACAACACGAAATTTAGCCTCCAATAAAAAGTTTCCATAATGCATCTTATGCGCATGGCTCAAAAGGCCCTTCGCAGCAAATAAATCATGGATTCCGGCAAGCGAGCTTTCGACTTATTGGCGGCCACTTCGTTGAGCGAAGGCGGCTCGGATCGTGGCGCCAGAATTAAAAATGCCATTAAAAACAATGACTTAGCGTAGACGCTAAATACGATTTCGAACAATACTTCACCTATCCTCGTCGAAACTACTAGTTTCGCGAAGGCACACCCCACCCTTCTCCTACTATGATGCAGGAGCCGGTGACCTCTGAATTTTTTGGTTGACGATGCGAACACGGCATAATCAAAGCGGTTGTTCACAAAGGCGGCCGGATTTCCCGGAGTTTCTGGCCTGATTGGTTCACTTTCCGCAGGGTGAACTTTTTCGGCCTCCGGAATTAAGGAGGCTGGTCGAACACCGATGCTAAACGGGAAGCGTCATTCGCCCAACGCACCGCGAATAAGGGTGGGGGCTGGGCAGGCAATGGACGTGCAAGGCAACGCTCAGCCAGACTATACGGATGGAAGAAAAGCCCTAAGGGCGGCAGCGCGGCATGAACAAAAGCGAGGCGGACCTCGGCTAGGAGATCCCTTCGCTTTGAGAGCCATCGCTTGCAGTTGGATAAGGGGAAAGGGCTCAGACGCAAGCGCCTTGCTGAAAGCAAGCGTAGAGATGGTTGCGCCTGACTGCGGCGAGACATGACTTGAGCCTCGGACTTTTCCGTATAATTATGAATTAGATTGATTTGCCGATTGGCGTCAATTCAATCAGTTTGTCCCGCATCCTAATTCTTGATAGCCGTCAGGAGCGTCGCCGAGCGATATTTGCACGGCCACCTCTTGCTAACAGAGCCGGACTAACAAGCTGCTTCTTACGGAGCGATCAAAGATAACGCATTGCTCGGCGAGCCCACCTGCGGCACTTTCATGCGTGGAAGAGCAGGTAGAGGAGACGGCGTTGCAAAATAACTCGGATAATTTTGGCCCCGGACCGGCAAGGCCGGAAAAAGATGATGGGGTTCCGCCGCTTGAGCGCCTGCTCCAGATTATGGCCGCGCTCCGCGACCCGATCTCCGGTTGTCCCTGGGACAAGGAGCAGACCTTCGCTACGATCGCACCCTACACAATCGAGGAAGCCTACGAGGTTGCCGACGCCATCGAGCGAGGCGACATGGATGGACTCAAGGATGAACTCGGGGACCTTCTGCTCCAAGTTGTTTATCATGCTCGCATGGCAGAGGAAGCTGGACAGTTCACATTTGCCAATGTTGCTCAGGCGATTTGCGAGAAGATGATCCGGCGCCATCCTCATGTCTTCGGCGATGCCGCTTCTTTTCCCGGCCAATGGGAAGCAATCAAACAAGCGGAAAGGGATGCGAAGCAGACGAAAAATAATGGTCAAAGCCCGGGCATGTTCGAGGGCATTGGAGCCGGCCTCCCTGCCCTTATCAGGAGCGCTAAAATCCAGCGCCGAGCAGCGCGTCTTGGGTTCGATTGGCCTTCCGTGGAGCCCATTCTCGACAAACTGGATGAAGAGGTAGTCGAATTGCGCGCGGAAATCGGGAAGCAGCCTGGAGAAGACCGGGAGGAGCGTCAGTTCGAGGAGTTCGGCGACGTGATGTTCGTCCTGGTCAATCTCGGCCTCCGTCTCGGGATCGATTCGGAAGCTGCTTTGCGCGCCGCGAACTCGAAGTTTATCCGCCGGATGGAAGCGATGAGTGCCGCCGCCAGTGAGAACGGCAAGCGGCTTGAGGATATGACGCTGGATGAAATGCAGGCGCTCTGGGATAGAGCCAAGGCACCGGAAAATAGGAATATGAAAGCTTAGGAGCTGGTTCCTCTTGTGCCGTCTATAACGGCGGCCCGTAGCCGCAGCTATCGCTGATTATGCAGATGCCGGTCTAGATCGGGTAACCGCCCAGATGGTACGCGCACCTGAAAGCGCAGGCTTCCGTCCTCTTGATCATGGCGGTGAAGGACCTCGGTATTTTCGTAGAGCCAGTGAACGAGCAAACCGTTTCCAGTGCCGACAACAACGTCGCGCATGCTGGCTCCGGCCTGCAAACGCTGGTGTATTATTTCTACCAACTCAGCAGCGCCATCGCCGGTTTTTGCGGATAGGAGCACGGCTGGCGGGATATTTTTGCCCGCAAGCTTCGAAAGCCGGGTGCGCTCCTCCTTAGGCAAAAGATCGGCCTTATTCCAGACCTCGATCACACGGCTCGCCTGCTCCTGCTGATCAATGCCGATTTCGGCAAGTATACGCTGCACCTCCTGCCGCTGAGCTTCGGACGTTTCGGTGGCGATATCGCGCACATGGAGGATTAGGTCGGCCTCTCGAACCTCCTCCACCGTGGAACGGAATGCCGCTACCAGCTGGGTGGGCAATTCCGAAATGAACCCAACGGTGTCCGACAAAATGAAGCCGCCGCCTTGAGGGAATTTGACACGACGCAGCGTAGGATCAAGCGTCGCGAAAAGCATATCTTTCGCCAAGACTCCGCCACCCGATAAGACATTGAACAGCGAGGACTTGCCCGCGTTCGTGTATCCCACGAGCGAAACTATCTGCTGCTCCGTCACCTTCCGTCGCCTGCGATGAAGGCGGCGTGTGCGTTCGATGACGGCGAGTTCGCTTTTTATGGCGTCAATTCGCTCTCCAATAGCGCGCCGGTCGGCTTCGATCTGCGTCTCGCCTGGGCCGCCCAAAAAGCCAAAGCCACCGCGCTGTCTTTCCAAATGGGTCCACGACCTTACGAGACGGCTTTTCTGGTAGGTAAGGCGCGCAAGCTCCACCTGCAGACGACCCTCCTTGCTGCGCGCCCGGCCGGCGAAAATTTCAAGGATCAGGCCGGTGCGGTCGAGAACCTTCGCGTGCCAGGCCCGCTCAAGATTGCGTTGCTGTATGGGAGTGAGCGCGTAATCGACGATGACGACAGAAGCGTCCTCTGCCTTTACAATTGCCACAATTTCCTCGACTTTTCCCGTCCCAAGCAACGTGGCGGGGCGCATACGCGAGAGCGGCACTGTCCCGGCAAAACGGACTTGAAGGCCAATGGCCTTGGCGAGACCAGTCGCCTCGCTAAGGCGTTCGCTGGGGGCAAGATGACCTCGTGTAACGCTTCTCTCGCCGCTCTCCCCTGAAGTTGCGAGAACGGGAACGGCAATGACCGCACGCGTTACGCTACTTCTAGAAGAATTTGTACCGCCGCCGGCTCCCTGGCCGCGGTGCTCTTCAATTGCTTTCCGATCGAGTTCTTTCAACGCTGTTCGCGCTCTCCGTTCTGCTCTTGGTCCAAAAAGGAAATGGGACCTCCGGGCATGATTGTCGAGATCGCATGCTTGTACACCAGTTGGGAATGACCATCCCTCCGCAGTAAGACGCAGAAATTGTCAAACCAGGTGACAATGCCTTGCAGCTTAACACCGTTGACGAGGAAGATTGTAAGTGGCGTCTTGTTTTTTCGAACGTGATTGAGGAATGCGTCTTGTAAGTTTTGTTGTTTCTCTGCTGCCATTGACCCGTCCGTTTTTTAGCGCGGCACTCGCGGCCGCTTGCCTTTACACCCGCTCGATCTTTTCCCTGCCTTGTTTTCCAACCCAGCGCAATAAGCGTGACCGCGCCGGAATGGCGCACCTCCCTGACCTTAGCCGCAAGACCATAGGGTTATTTTTGTAGCCGATGGGGCAATGAGATTTCCGCGGCGGAGTGATATGCACTTCTCAGCTTGGACGCAACCGGACCGGGTTTTCCGTTCCCAATTGCCTGCCCGTCGATCTTAACGACCGGCATGACAAGCCCCGACGCCGATGTCTGGAACGCTTCCTGTGCCGCCTTCGCTTCCGCGGCTGTGAAGGCCCTCTCTTCGAGTTCGAGACCGCTCCTGCGCGCTATTTCTATCGCCACCTCCCGCGTGATGCCCCGAAGAATACCAGATTTGGCAGGATGCGTCACCAGCTTGCCATCGGCTGTAGCGATCCAAGCGTTGCAGGAGGCGCCCTCGGTGATGAAACCTTCGTGATCAACCATCCAGGCTTCGTCGGCTCCTGCCTCTTTTGCTTGCTGCCGCGCCAGGGATTGAGCGAGAAGGCTGGTGGTCTTGATATCCACGCGCTGCCAACGGATGTCCGGCACTGTAATCACGGAAATACCCGCGGCGGCCTTTTTCTCACCTCTTGCTCGAGAAAGCGGTCGCGCTAAACAAACAATGCTTTGGGCAGTTCCGCCGGCGGGAAATGCGAAGTCGCGCCGCGCGACGCCACGCGAGACTTGCAAGTAGACAACACCGTTCTTCACGCGGTTCCGGCGCACCGTCTCCCTGAGGATGATGCCGAGTGCGCGGAAATCCGTAGGCATGGGCATGTGCAGCTCGGAGAGCGACCGGCAAAGTCTCAGCAGGTGGCGCCGTTCATCCACGAGGCAGCCATCGAGAACTTCGCAAACCTCATAAACCGCGTCAGCGAACTGATAGCCCCGGTCCTCGACATGAACGGCGGCTTCAGCATAGGGCGTGTAGCAACCGTTTACATAAACCACCCGTGTCATGCTTCTTCCGCTGCTCGTGTTTCAAGCTCTTGTTATAGTACTCCTTTCGACGCTAGTGGCGAAAGTCCCCTGCCCTTTCATTGGAGTTTACGCCTAGAGCCCGCAGCTTACGATGAAGCGCCGACCGTTCCATACCGACAAACTCCGCCGTACGTGAGATGTTGCCGCCGAAACGGTTGATCTGCGCCATGAGATATTCCCGTTCGAATATTTCCCTGGCATCCCGGAGGGGGAGCGACATCAGGTGCTCACCCCCCGAGCCGTTCGATGATAAAGGGACGTTAGCTCCAATATCGTCGGGCAGCATGTCGGCTGTAATGACAGCGTCCGCGTCGCCGCTTGACATGATCATCACTCGCTCGACGATGTTGCGAAGCTGGCGCACATTCCCCTGCCATTCATGGGACTGCAATACCGCCATCGCGTCGTCGCCGATGATGCGGGGAGGAAGGCCGGACGAGGTCGCAATTTGCCGCACGAAGTGATCAACGAGTTCCGGGATGTCCTCGCGGCGCTCGACCAGCGCCGGCACCCTCAGAGGCACCACATTCAGTCTGTGAAACAGGTCTTGCCGGAAACGCCCCGCGACCATCTCTCGTTCGAGATCGCGGCTGGTCGAGGAAACGATGCGGACGTCGACTGATACTTTAGGGCCGCCGCCTATCCGCTGAAACTTCTGCTCGACAAGGACGCGGAGCAGCTTACCTTGGGTATCGACGGGCATATCGGCAACCTCATCAATATAGAGGGTACCGTTGTGGGCTTCTTCCAAGGCGCCTACCTTGCGGGACGTCTGGCCTGTTTCCTCAACGCCGAAAAACTCAATCTCGACCCTATCCGCGGCCATCGAAGCCGCATTGACCGCGACGAAGGGCCCATTCACTCTTTGTGAGCAACCATGGAGATAGCGCGCCGCGAGTTCTTTGCCCGATCCTTGAGGTCCCGTAATCATAACCCGGCTGTTCGTTGGGGCCACCTTCTGAACGCTCTGGCGCAGGTGGTTCATGACCGCGGATTTTCCGATCAATTCCGAGCTGAAATAGCTTCTCTCTTTCAGCTCCTTGTTTTCGCGCCGTAATTTTGAGGCCTCAAGTGCGCGGGCCGTGACAACGACGAGGCGGTCGGCCTTGAAAGGCTTTTCGATATAATCATAGGCTCCGCGCTTGATTGCGGTGACGGCCGTTTCGATGTTGCCGTGACCGCTGATGATAATAACTGGCAGTTCCGGATGCAGCTTCTTGATGCGGGCAAGAACCTCAAGCCCATCAAGCTTCGACCCCTGCAACCAGATATCGAGGATGACGAGAGAGGGCCGCCGCTCCTCGACTATCCGAAGCGCCTCGTCGCTATCCTTGGCAAGCCTTGTCTTATGACCCTCGTCTTCAAGGATCCCTGAGACGAGTTCCCGAATATCCGCTTCGTCGTCGACAATAAGAATGTCAGACGCCATGGCTCATTCCCTCCATTCCATGCTCATGCGATGGCTCTGACGCGGCGGACCGCGCCCTGCCATTCGGTTTCACCTCATCGCCCCCCGCCCCTACCCCGTCGGTGCCGTGCGAGATAGGGATCGACATCTTGATCCAAGCGCCGTGCGTATAACCTTCGCTTTCCGGAGCGTCAGCTAGCTCCAGAACGCCGCCATGCTGCTCGGTAATCCTTTGCACGATTGCGAGCCCAAGCCCCGTCCCCTTTTGCCGGGTCGTGACATAGGGCTCAATCAAACGATGACGGTTTTCCTTGGGCAATCCGCAGCCATTGTCGATCACGTCGATCACAAAGCGCTGATCTTTCGAGCGAAGCCGGATTAGAACCTGGCCTTTTCCGCCGGCCTGACCGTTAGCGTGAAGGTACGAATCCACCGCCTCGCTGGCGTTCTTCACAAGGTTCGTCACTGCCTGGGTCAAAAGGCGCCTGTCGCAGAGTGCCGGAAGCGGATCTTTCAAAACGTCGATTTTGTATTCAATTTCCGGGCGGCTCATTTGGAAAAGAATGACGGCTTCGCGAACAACTTCCCGGATGTCCTGTTCTTCAAAAACCGCCTGCGGCATGCGTGCGAAGGATGAGAATTCATCCACCATACGGCCGATGTCTCCGACATGCCGGATGATGGTTTCCGTGCACTTGTCGAAGACTTCCCGGTCAGTCTTGATGGAATCGCCGTATTTGCGCCTGATGCGCTCGGCGGAAAGCTGAATGGGCGTGAGCGGATTCTTGATTTCGTGGGCGATTCGGCGCGCAACGTCGGCCCATGCCGACGTTCTTTGGGCCACGGTCAACTCAGTGACATCGTCAAACGTGACCACGACTCCGTAATCCGCCTTGTCCGTTTGCTCGCGCGTAACCTGGACGGCAAAGTTCCGCTCTCCGCTTTCCCGGACGATGGTTACTTGGCTTTGTAGCGGCCGGATGCGCCCTTGCCTTTGGGATTTTTCGATCAGTGCCGCGAACTCGGGCACCGCCGTCTTGAGCGGTTTGCCAATAAGCTTGCTTTCCTTGACGCGAAGGAGTTCGCTTGCCGACCGATTGACGAGCGTGACGCAACCTTCCGAGTCCAGCCCAATGACACCGGCGGTGACACCCGAGAGAACGGCCTCAATGAAGCGCCGCCGTTCATCCAGCTCGGCGTTGCCATTCATGATGTCGTCGCGCTGATTCTTCAGATCGACCGTCATTTGTTTGAAGGTCGCCCCCAACCGGCCCATGTCGTCACGGGCGAAGCCGGTATCGAGCTGCACGTTCAAATTCCCTTGGCTAACTTCCTGAGCGGCGGTGATCAGCTTACGGATGGGCATGACAAGGCGGTTTGCGAAAACGAGCCCGCTCCATACGGCCGATGTTAGAAGCGTTAGCGCAAGCAGCAGGTACATCAACGCAAATACGAATTGGTACTGGCCGCGGGACTGCTCCAGTTGAGCGAAGAGGATGATGTTGTATTGAGTACGCTGCAGAAGGCGGAAAACATTCGGGTTAACGGGACGGACCGCATACAGGTAAGCGTCGTTGAATCCGCTCAGTTTTTTTAGTGCAGCCACGCCATTGGAGAGGTCCCAGCTCAAGGGCACAATACGGCCCTGGGCTGCCCGCTCGATGTCATCTGCTGGCGGGGCGCGGTACTGGATGCCGTCCGAGGACGCTGAAGAGAGCACATCCGCCTTGGAATTGATGATGTAGACAGACGGAACGGCGCGTAAGGTGACGACGGCGGAAAATAACCTGTCGAAGGCGGCTCGATCCTCGTGATAAAGCGCTGCGTTCTCTTCAAC
>JBAUNL010000029.1:0-22656 GCA_049579205.1 Rhodomicrobium sp.
ACCTTTCTCAGGCGCTGCCTCTTTCCTGATGATCGCATCCGTCAGTTTTTGCACCATGGGTGCCTCCGGTTTCTCGTCAGCAATTAGTCAGTGCATTTTTCGTATGCAAGCTTCCGTTAGCTTCCGCGAAAAACCGTAGATCGACAAGAGCATTCCTTGTTTTTCAATAGACGATCAATGATACGAGAGTAAAAGGGCCACGTGGCGGAGTGGTGACGCATCGGACTGCAAATCCGCGTACCCCGGTTCGATTCCGGGCGTGGCCTCCATTTAAAATCTACCCGCTTCACCAGCAATGTCATGTCCCTGTGAATTAACCATCCGGCCGCCGAAGCGGTCCGCGCTCAGTCGCGCCGCCAAAGAATTTTCGTTTTAGTTCCATGCCCTTACCCGCATTAAAGCTTTAGCAAAGCGATTTGCCTAAAGTAGGGAATTAAAAAACGGGGCGGCAATTACTTTACGTGACAGAAAAAAGCGAAATGCGCATTTTTCCCGGAATTCACACTAGCTTGGGAGCGCACCTTCGAAGGCACTCTGAAACTCCTTCATTTCTGTGGGGTTGAGGTCGGACACGGCGGCGTAAGCGAAGCCTCCCTGCGTCCAGCTCAAAACATGGTACCCGTCCAGCGTTTCTGGCGCGGCCTTCATTTTGCCAGCCGGCCAGACAAACAGATTGACCACGTGGCTGTGCCTTTTGTAGACGAGCGCTGCAACGACACGGCCACCTACGTAATCCAGCCGGCCGCCTATAAGCGGAAAGCCCTTTTCAGCCAAGTCAGAGACGGGAGGGGAGAAATCAAGCTTGCCCAAGAACCACGGTTTCACGGTGTGCTGATCGGAGGACGCGACGTCCGTCAGATGAGACGCCAGCAGAGAGCGGACGTGCGACGCTACGAGTTGCTGGTCTACTGCGGGAGCCTGGTTCGCGGTGTACACGAAGAGAGCAAGGCTCGCGGCCAGGGCCATGGGAGACAACACAGCCAAGGCTTTCGGCCATCGGGGGTACGAGGTGGTTTGTGACGCAGAAGGCGCCTTTGCTGGGGCTAGAGTCGCCGGAAGGGTTTCAGTGCCAGCCTCGGCATGGATTGCCGTCAGGACCCGGCCGCGCAATGCTTCGGACGCGCGAAGACGCAAATCCTCCTTTTCGAAAAGCTCCTTTTGCTGAATGATCTCCTGGTATGCAGCAGCACAGGCCGGGCACACATGCAGGTGCTCTTCCACCGCAAGCGCATTTGCCGCGTCGAGTTCATTATCGGCGAGCCCATGCAGAAGAAGTTCGCGCTCGGAGCAGGACCCGCCCACGCCGTTCATCATTGAATTCCCTTCGAAGCCTGCATCTGCGTTTTCTTCCATGCCGCGGCGAACATTTTGCGCGCGCGGGAAAGCCGCGACATCACCGTGCCGATCGATACATCCGTGATTTCCGCTATCTCGCGATAGGACATATCCTCGATATCCCCAAGCACAAGAACCTCGCGGAATTGGTGCGGGATCGTCTCTATGAGTGCCCGTATCCTGCTGCTTTCTTGTTGCTTGATCAAAATTGTCTCCGGCGTCTCTTGTTCATTCCCTGCCTCGTTAGATTCCGCGGCATAGGTTTGTTCACACTCGGTTTGATAATCCTCCAACTGGGCACGGTTGCGGGCGTGCCAGGTCAGAAAACAATTACGAACGATCGCCAGCAGCCAAGCGCGGACATTATCCCCGCGCTGGCCCGAAAAGCCGCGATAGGCTCTCAGCATCGCCTCCTGCACGATGTCTTCGGCCGCTTCGCCACGGCGGGTCAGGTAGCGCGCGAGCGTGTACGCCGCGTCAAGATGCGGCAGTACCGCGGCCTGGAAAGCCGCAGGCGCAGCACTTCCCTTTGCCTCAGGACTTTGCTTCGGGTCAGGTGGCTTCTCCAGCCCCAGCAAGGTCCGCGGCCTTGCCGCTATAGCGGAGACTACTTTTCGCAATGGCTTCCGCGCTCACGCTCTCGATGACACTATAGCAGTCTCATTTCACGATGACCTTTCCCTGCATGTGTGGATGCAGCGAACAAAAATAGGCATACGTCCCTGGGCTAGTGAATGTGAACGAGAAACTTTGTTCCGTATCCAGCACCTTGGATTTGAAAGCCTTGTTCACCGCAACAACAGTGTGAGGAATATCATCGCCGTTGGTCCAGTTGACCGTTGTCCCCCGTGCGACAGTGATCTCCGCCGGGGTGAAAGTGAAGTTGTCGATTTTCACCATAGGCGACGGAGCAGCCTTCGCCTCCTCAGCCTCTGAGGGGGAAAACGGCGCCATCATCAGCAAGAATAAAGGGATCAGAGCGCGAGACGCTTCCCTGCGCGAGATCACGTTCATGGGTTGTCCTGTCATTTTCCTGTTTGGCCGTCATCAACCAGCGAGCGGGGTGTCGACGATGGCAAGCGGCTTCGCATTCTCGACGTAAGTCACGCTTGCGATGCCGAGATAGTTGCGCAGCACTCCCGGTTCGACCTTCAAAGGTCCAGGAGAGGCAGCGGTCCCCGGCACGGGCTGCGGAAAGGCCGTGGAGCGAGCCGTGTGAAACGCTACGTTACCCTCGACCTTCTGCATGACTTGATGGATGTGGCCGTTAAGAACGGTAACCGATCCAAACTTCTTCAACAAAGACAGAGCGTTGGCACCATCCTGCGTGCCCCAGCCCCATTCTGGATAGACGGTCCACAGCGGGATGTGAGCGAAGACGACAATGGGGGTGCTTGCGGGAAGGCCCTGAACGTCTTTCTGAAGCCATTCGAGCTGTCCCGCGCCGAGATTGCCGAGGCCACCGGCCTTGAGGTCTAAAACGTTGACAAGGCCGATATAGTGAACTCCGTTCATATCGAAACTTTGCCACCCGGCGCCTTTGGCCTTCTGGCCATAGCGGCGGAGGTAGGACGCGCCCCGCTGATCGTCGATCACGTCATGCTCGCCGGGTGCGTAGAAGACCGGGATTCCAGCCTCTTTGATAATCTGATCGGCATTATCGAACTCTTCCTCCTTCGAAAGATGCGAGATATCGCCGGTGTGGATCATGAACGCAGGTTTGGATGGCAGCGCCTTTATTTTCGCAATGGCCTCGCGCAATGTGGCCAGGGCATCAGGGTTGGCGGGTTTGTTGAAGCCCACATGGCTGTCGCTGATCTGAACGAAGGTGAAAGGCGCTTGCTTGGCAGGAGCGGCGTGCGCCTCGCCAATAAGGCCCGTTGTGACGGGCAGGCCTTCGCTGAGGGCCCATAAAAGTCCTGTTCCGGCCCAGGTCATGCAACTGAGCGCTTCGCGGCGGTCCATGCGGACCTTGCGCTGCTCCGAATTATCCTCTTTGATCGCCATGGAGTCCTCTCGATAACTTTTGACATGAGAGAGACTCGGCCACTGCGAGTTTTATTCCCGGCTTGCAGTCTCACTTGCTGGAAGGGCGATCCATCTTTGGTTTAGGCCGGTCTGCGGAGCTTCCTCGGAAGTTGACACCGCTTTCCCTTACGCGGATTATGCCGCTCAGGCCGCCAAGCTCACGCGCGGAAGTTCGTTCAATCGTCTGCGTAAGGTAAGTTTTGTAGCGGGGCCGTTTTCAGGAGTGCCAGGCCATGAAAAAGCCGATGGCGGAGCCGTCATTTGTCTCTGAAGAAGATGCGATGCGAAATCTCGATCCGCATTGGCGATGGAACCGCGCCTTGCCCGCGCCGGGGCACACCAACGTCGACTTCGAGGTGCGCGTCGATTTCCGCCGGCTGCATCGCTATCGCCTTGCTCGCGCCAAGCAGGCGTTGAAGGCTTCAAGCCTCGGCGCTCTGCTAGTCTTCGATGTCAACAATATCCGCTACCTGACGGGCACGAAGATTGGCGAGTGGGAACGCGACAAGCTATGCCGCTTTGCGCTGCTCGCGGGTGACATGGAGCCGATTCAGTGGGATTTCGGATCTGCGGCCGTGCATCATCGTCTCTATTGCGATTGGCTGCCTGAGTCCAATTTCCGCGCTGGGATGCTCGGCATGCGGGGCACCGTCCCTCCTTCCGCAGGACTCATGAAACGCCATGCAGAGGAGATCGCTGGACTTCTTAAGGAGGCGGGAGTTGCGGGGCAGCCGCTCGGCACAGACCTCATCGAGCCGGGCATGTGGCTCGCGTTGCAGGATGCGGGCCTTAAGGTCACGGATGGTCAGCAGGTGATGCTGGACGCACGCGAAATCAAAAACATGGACGAAATCACGCTACTGAACCAGGCAGCGGCCATGGTGGATGGCGTGTATCATATGATCTACGAGGAACTGAAGCCCGGCGTTCGCGAAAATGACATCGTCGCGAAAGCCAACAAGATGCTCTACGAGATGGGCTCCGACGATGTCGAGGCGATCAACGCGATTTCCGGCGAGCGCTGCAATCCGCATCCCCATAACTTTACCGACCGGCTCATCCGCCCCGGCGATCAGGCATTCTTCGACATCCTGCAATCCTATATGGGTTACCGCACCTGCTATTATCGCACCTTCAATGTAGGCCGGGCTACGGATGGGCAGCGCGATGCCTACAAGCTCTGCCGCGAATGGCTAGACCAAGCGATCCAGCTAATCAGACCTGGACAATCGACCGATAGAATCGCGTCCGTCTGGCCAGAGGCGCAAGAGTTCGGCTTTCCTGACGAGATGGCGGCCTTCGGGCTGCAGTTCGGCCATGGCCTGGGTCTTGCCTTGCATGAGCGCCCAATCATTTCCAGGCTTGTGTCAATGGATCAGCCCATGGAGCTGAAACCTGGAATGGTGTTCGCGCTCGAAACCTATTGCCCGGCCAAGGATGGATATTCTGCCGCTCGCATCGAGGAAGAGGTTGTCGTCACCGACACGGGCTGCCGGGTGATCACTCATTTCCCGGCGGAAGAGCTTCCGATCGCCAACCGCTACTAATAAGCAATCGCGTTCAAGGAAAGGGTATGACAATGGCCGCCACGCACAATATCGGCTGGATCGGCATGGGACGCATGGGCTATCCCATGGCCGAGCGGCTTCTCAAGGCAGGCAATACCGTCAGCATCTGGAATCGGACGCGCGCCAAGGCCGAACCCCTCACTGCCCACGGTGCACGGATCGTGGAATCACCCTCCGATCTAGCTCGGTGCGATCTCGTCTTTATCATGGTGTCGACCGGCAAGGACTTGGAGGAAGTCTGCTTCGGGAGGAATGGCGTAGCCTCTTTCGGCAAGGGCAATCTCCCTAAGGTGATTGTTGATTGCTCCTCGATCTCGGTGCAGGAGTCCGCCGCCTGCCGCGCAAAGCTGACCGAGCTTGGTGCAGATTTCCTTGCCGCGCCGGTAAGCGGCAATGGCAAGGTGGTGAAGGCTGGCAAGCTGAGTGCCGTAGCCTCGGGCCCGCAGGCTGCCTTTGAAATCGCCAAGCCCTATATGCTGAGCTTCGCGCCGCGCGGCGTTTCCTATGTCGGCGAGGGCGAGCTTTCCCGCATTTGCAAAATCGCTCATAACGTCCTTCTAGGTGTCACCATTCAGAATCTTGCCGAGATGACGATCCTGGCGCAGAAGGCTGGCGTACCGCGGCACGCCTTCCTTGAATTCGTGAATAATGGCGTGATGGGCTCAATGTTCACCCGTTACAAGTCGAACGCCTTGGTGAACCTCGACTGGACCACGACTTTCACGCCTGAGCTTCTACGCAAAGACCTCGATCTTGGCCTTGAAGCCGGCCGTAAGCTTGATGTGCCACTGCCTGTTACCGCCGCTACTCGCGAAGCGCTTCAGGGTCATTTTGGGGCGGCACAGCTTCAGCCTGACCCGAAAGCTTATTTGGAGAAGGATTTCGCGGCCACACTGGAAACGGTAGCCCTCGGCGCAGGAATTAAGCTCAAGAGCGAGAATGTGCCCGTGCCAACAGGTTTGGAGACTGAGGAGTAGGCCACAGCACCTTTTTGGTGCTTTTTGCAGGTCGGCCATGCTCTCTTAGCAACGCCCGGAGAGAAAAAATTATAGAAGGGATGAACTTCGGCTCAGCTGATGAGTTGTTTTGAGCGGTTCCTGCCAAGGAGCCGTTAACCAAAGAGGATTTCAATGAAAATGTACCTAGTGGCAGCGTCCATAGCGTTTGGAACAATGCTGAGTTTATCCGCGCAAGCCGTTCCAGTAGCTCCATCATCCGCGCAGGCGGAAGCAGCGTCCGGTACTGCGGTGCAAAAGGTCTGGCATTGCCGCCGCTGGAGCGGGGGGTGGAGATGCGGGCGCCGGCATTGGTGGCGCTGACATTCATGATTGACTAAGAATTAGGTTTAAAGCGGGGGTTCCCGGCCTGAAAATGGCCGGGAATTTGAGGGTCGTTTGGAAAGGCGAACCCGTCCCGCCCTCGTTCAGGCATGATCTTCAACCTCTCCGCCAGAGATAGCTGGCAAGGTAGTAATCCAAGCGCTGGACACAAACCAAATCGCAAATTAAATGTGCCCGGAGGCGTCACCTTCTCATGAGAGGTGTTTTCAGCCGCTTTGCGCTCTGCTAGCGTCCATGGACGCGCCGCTGTCAGCGCTACGCCTTTGCCTCAGTATTGGTTCGTTTTTTGGCAGTGAGGAGGGAAGACCATGGCAGTCGCAGACCAACGGCGGGTCATAATCCGCAGCACACATCCCGAAGAGTGGTTCAGCATCCTCCTGGCGCTCGTCGCGTCCGTGGCAGGCTGGGTCTATATCGGCTACTTTCCAAAGTTTGAGCCGGTAAGCGGCGTCTACTGGGCCATTCCCGTATGGTTTGGTCTAATCTATCTCATAGTCCAAATGGCGTTTTTGCTGCTTTCGGCGTCCCAAGTGCGGGCGCTTGGCGTGCTCGACTCCATTGTTGCCATCATACCGCTCGTGGTAGGCCTGATTTTGATTGCTTTGCGCATTCTGGTCCCCGAGAAGCTCGCACTTTCGTCCTATCAGCTGAATACGTTAGCGGTGCTGATCGTTTCAGGCGCCGCGGAGTTCCTGCTTACCATTTGGATCAGGTTCGTCGTAAATCGCCGCACAATCGGCTTTGGAGGCGACAACTAGAATCATCGGCAAATTCCGTCTCGGGCTAATTTGGGTCGAAGTTATAGCGCTTAAGCCAGCTTGCCCGAGGCGCGCAATAGGAGTCGGGTGATGCGCTTAGCGGTGGCTGGAGCTGCCGGGCGAATGGGACGCGAACTAATCCGCGCTGTCCTTGATACGCCCGGTTGTGAGGTCGCAGGTGCTATCGAGAGGGCCGGTTCGCCGTTCATCGGCAAGGATGCAGGCGAGGCCGCAGGCGCGGAAAACCTTGGGGTGCCGATTACGTCAGATGCGCTCCCGCTTTTCACGCACATAGAAGGTGTGCTCGATTTTACTACCCCGGCGGCGAGCCTCGTACTTGCAGCCTTGAGCGCACAGGCGCGGATTGTTCATGTGATCGGCACGACGGGCTTCTCGGCAGCGGACGAAGCTTCGATCCAAG
Organism: Rhodomicrobium sp.; assembly: GCA_049579205.1. Classification (GTDB taxonomy): domain Bacteria; phylum Pseudomonadota; class Alphaproteobacteria; order Rhizobiales; family Rhodomicrobiaceae; genus Rhodomicrobium. Next base: position 7,451 of record JBAUNL010000029.1, read on the forward strand.
CGGCCGCCCGCCATGCCACCATCATCAAGTCCGGGAATATGAGCCTTGGCGTCAATCTCCTGGCAGCTCTCGCCGAGAAGGCAGCGCGTGCTCTCGGTAACGGCTTCGACATCGAGATTTTGGAGATGCATCACAAGCATAAGGTGGACGCGCCGTCAGGCACCGCTCTCCTCTTGGGTCAAGCCGTGGCATCGGGGCGCGCGGTCTCTCTGGCCGATAACAGTGTTAAGAGCAGGGACGGCCATACCGGCGAAAGGCCTGTGGGCGCGATCGGCTTCGCCTCGCTGCGAGGCGGCAGCGTAGTCGGCGACCATACCGTTATATTCGCAGGCGCGGGCGAACGTTTGGAATTGACCCATCGCGCCGAAGACCGCAGGATTTTTGCGCGAGGAGCCGTGGCGGCTGCGCTTTGGGGGCGGAGCTGCGGGCCGGGACTCTTTTCCATGCGCGACGTGCTGGGCATCGAGTGATGCCATTCCGGGAACCCTCTCTTTGGTGTTAGAGTAAGCAGCTCCGAAAAAGGTCCAAAGCTGCGGCGAGAGCTTGCGCCGCTAAGAAGGAGGCAACCATGGCCGCTAACGATGCCAATGCCAGTTCAACCCGCACTCCAGGCAGAGGCCGGATTTTCAATTCCATTACGGAAACAATCGGAGACACGCCCATCGTCCGCCTCGACAAGCTCGCGCGCGAGAAGGGCGTGAAAGCAAACCTGCTCGCGAAGCTTGAATTCTTCAATCCAATAGCGAGCGTCAAGGACCGGATCGGCGTTTCGATGATCGACGCAATGGAGGCAGCCGGAGAAATTACGCCGGGCAAAAGCATCCTCATTGAACCTACATCGGGCAATACCGGAATAGCGCTCGCCTTTGTCGCGGCGGCGCGTGGCTACCGCCTCATCCTTGTGATGCCGGAATCGATGTCTATCGAACGCCGGAAAATGCTGGCACTCCTCGGCGCGGAGCTTGTTCTGACCCCAGCCGCGCAAGGCATGAAGGGCGCCATCGCGAAAGCAGAAGAACTTATCGCGGCCACGCCGGGCGCAGTGATGCCGCAGCAATTCGACAATCCCGCCAATCCAGAAATTCACCGCCGCACAACCGCGGAAGAAATCTGGAACGATACGGGAGGCGCCGTCGACATTATTGTCTCGGGCGTCGGGACCGGGGGCACCATCACCGGCGTTGGGCAGGTCCTAAAACCGCGCAGACCCGGCCTCAAAATGATTGCGGTCGAGCCGGAGGAGTCGCCTGTCCTCTCGGGAGGCCAGCCGGGGCCTCACAAGATTCAAGGCATCGGTGCGGGCTTCGTACCCTCAATTCTCGATCGAGGCGTCATCGACGAGGTGATAAAGGTAAACAGCCAAACCTCGATCGATATGGCGCGCCATGTGGCGCGCCTGGAAGGCATTCCGGTTGGCATATCGTCCGGCGCGGCCGTTGCAGCCGCACTGGAAGTTGCAAAACGGCCGGACGCGGATGGCAAGAATATTGTCATCATCATCCCGTCCTTCGCGGAGCGCTATCTATCGACGGCGCTTTTCGAAGGCCTATGAGGGGCGAGAATAAGCAGCCCGCCAAAGCGGGCCGGCTCATGCGTAGGCCGCAAGCGGTAAGTTGTCATTGATCGCCGCCCTCTGCGTTATCTTTTCCCATGTGAATGGGGCGAGCACTCCTAGAACGGGCGCCTGGATAAAACCTCGTGCAGAAGCGGCATGCGTGCTGATACTAGCCGCTTGCCTCACTGTGGGGCTTTCCGCCCCAGTTCCGGCAAGCGAGTCTTCCGGCTTTCTGAAGGTGGCGAACGCTTCTCTCATGCAAAGTGATGCAATCAGCTCGAGAATGACGGCCCAGAAAATCGGCAAGCTCCGCTGGATTTTGGCTTCATCCGCGCTGAGGACCCAAGCCAAGGTTTCAGCTCCGGGGTCCTTCGCGGCTGGGCGACCTTGCGCCAGTGCGGCTTCCGCATTCTGCATCCGCGACTGAACCGCATGCACCTGCTCGCAAAAGAGTCTCGACTTATTGGCCGTCACATTCGAGCAGCCGCTTGTGGCTTCCCAGCGGGAGTTCGTCTGTAGCCTGTTCAACTCCGAAGCCGCAAGAGCCTCAATTCTCACAGCGCGCTCATAGGTCTCGATCTGGAGGCCCTTTACTTCCGTCATCTCGGTTCTGTAGTGCACGCTATAGACAATGGAATTGGCAAGCACGAAGCCAAGCGCCAGCAGCCAGCTCAAGCGCCACAACCAGGCGTCGCGGCGGGCACCGTCCTCGGCGCGTTTGTCAGCCCAGGGCAACATGATCCAGCTGATGATGACGACTGCACCGAATGCGAGGCCAAACATGATTCCGGGCGCGCCGCCGGTTATGATTTTGCCATTTGAAAACGCGGCGAATGCACTATAGGCACCGGCGACGCATCCTCCTGCCGCGATGAGGAGACTGAGCGCGTGCCGCTTGTTGAAATTCCCCATTCCGTTTACTCACAGCCACGGCGTTAGAGTCATTTGGCTCACTGGGTGGCGGCAGGAGCCGCCGATAAAATGCGCAAATATGCTAAAAATTTCGCTAATAAATCAATTGATTGGAAAACCATCGTCGAGGGTGAGCGAAATCGCATGCTTTTTGCGGCTTTCCGGCACCACTGTCACTCGCGTCTGTTAAATAAGAATGCGTAGACGTAATTGAGTGAAACCGATGCGCGCGATGGTGTTGAAAGCTCCTGGGCAGGGTCTGGTTCTTGAGGCTCGAGAAATCCCGAGCCCCATGCCCGGCCACGTCCTTTTAAAGATCAACGCCTGCGCTGTTTGCCGCACCGACCTTCACGTTACCGATGGTGATTTGCCCTTTCTCGGATACAGCATCGTACCTGGTCACGAGATCATCGCAAGAGTGGCGAAGCTCGGAGATGGCGTGACTGAGTTTACGGAAGGGCAGCGGGTTGGCGTTGGCTGGCTCGGTTTCACCTGCGGAAAATGCGAATTCTGCAAGCGGGGCGAGGAGAACCTATGCGATTTTGCAAAGTTCACGGGTTACCACTTGGATGGTGGCTTCGCCGATTATGCCGTCGCTGACGCACGGTTTTGCTTCGCAATTTCGGAGGAATATTCAGATGCCGAGGCGGCCCCGCTTATGTGCGCTGGTCTAATCGGATACCGTTCCTTAAAGATGGCAGGCGAGGGCCGTAAGCTCGGGATTTACGGTTTCGGCGCGGCAGCGCATATTGTGGTGCAAGTGGCGATCCATCAGGGGCGCAGCGTTTATGCGTTCACCAGGCCAGGCGATGAACAAGCGCAGAAGTTCGCGCTGTCCCTCGGTTGCCGCTGGGCTGGTGGATCGGATGAAACTCCCGAGGTTGCACTCGACGCCGCCATCATCTTTGCGCCCGCCGGAGAGCTCGTTCCCGCCGCGCTAAGGGCGGTTAGAAAGGGCGGCATTGTCGTGTGCGGCGGAATCCACATGTCCGATATTCCGAGCTTCCCCTACAGCATACTTTGGGGCGAGCGGGTGGTGCGGTCCGTGGCCAACCTCACGCGGCGCGATGCGATCGAGTTTCTCGCGCTTGCGCCCAAGGTTGCGGTCAAGACAACAGTGCAGCTCTTTCCGCTGCCGGAAGCAAACGAGGCTCTTTCTCGCTTGAAGCATGGCCGGCTTACGGGCGCGGCCGTCCTTCTGCCCTGAGCCCCTAAAGCCGGTTCTCTGCCTCTGAAAGCGCGCGCGTCAAATCGGTACGCGAAATCATTCCAGCCAGCTTGCGTCCGGGCTCCAGCACAGGAAAACTTCGGGCACGCTTCGCTATCATCAGCTCCAGCACGCGAGTCAGGGGTGTTTCCGGCGTCACCGAGACAATCTCTTCGGTCATGATACTGCTGACCAGACGCTTCATCACATCCTCGTAATGGGGCAGGACCGCCTGAGTTGTGAACACAAAAGCCTTCAGGAAATCAAACTTGGTCACAAGCCCAATGGCAGTTTCACCATCCATCACCGGAAAAGAATTGAAATCGTAGCGGTCGAGACAGCTGCCGAGTTCACGCAACGTCATATCGGCCGTGACGGTCTTGACCGCTTTCGTCATGTACTGACCGGCGTGCCATTCAAGAAAGCGATGCATAGCCTAAAAGCTCCAATATGCGCCGGGATTGAACGGCTCCAACAATATCCAGGTTCCGCGTCCACACCATTGCGCTAACGCAAAGTGCCCCTTTAAATGGGGAAGGTACGATTTGCGCGAGACTCCGCGATAGCCGCGACTTCAGCGTTTCGAAGTTCAGCAAGGCGTGCTTCGAAGTCGGCGAGGCTTACACCAGGGTTGCCGCGTTTGCGGAAATAGACATGCTGCGCAAGCCAACGCATCGCGGGTGTGCCGAATGCCGCCGACACCAGAGGGTTCGGCGGGGCAAGATCGAGGGCGAAGCGCAGCGCATGCTTCAGGGCGAACCGAGGGAGCTCCTTCGCCATGGCGATCTCGGGCGGCGGCCCCAAATGCAAGAGATTATCGGCGATGACCTGCGCGGCCCGGCGCCCGAAACTCAACGCGAACCGGATGCCTGCGCCTGTGGCTGGTGAAGCCATTCCAGCGGCATCGCCAACAAGCGTCACGCCTGGGATCGCGAAGGGCTGAACAATGCCTCCGCAGGGAATGCGGCCGATGCGGCGCCCAACAGGTTTCGCTGCCTCAAAGCCAAAAACAGCCTCAATCTTGCGCAGGAACGGAAGCAAATGGGGCCTGCGCCCCGGGCCGCCTGCGAGGCCGGCATGAAAGGCCGATGGCCCCGGCGCAACCCAAGCCATGTAGCCGGGAGACAAGCGGTTATCTAGGAAGCAATGGAGAAAGCGCGCATCAGCATGCAGTCCTTCATATTCCACTTCAATCGCAGTCAGAAAGCGGCTGTTGCGGCCGAGCCCAAAATGGCGAGCAACTTCGGAAGCCGCACCATCGGCTCCGAGAATGTGGCGGGCGGAGATGTTGACGCCAGCGAAGACGAAGGCGTCTCCGTGCTTCTCTGCACCTGAAAACCGCGTGCGCCACAGGATGTGTGCACCGGCCCGCATCGCTTCTTGCGCAAACCAGTTAAGTAGCCGCCTTGTCTCGGTGGTAAGAAAGAAGCTTCCCGGCGAAACCAGATCCACATGCTTCAAATTGGGTGCATAAAGGCGCACCCCATAGACGCGCCTTGTCAGGCTGTGCGGGACGTCGAACTCCTCAGCAACTTCCTTGATGAGAATCCCAGTCGTCGAAACCCCATGACCAGCCTCCGGCTTGACGTCTAGAACGGCAACTCTAAGCCCACGCGTGGCCGCAGTCTTGGCCGAAGCAAGTCCGGCAAAGCTGGCACCGATAATGGCAAGATCGTAGGGTTGGGGAGCGCGCTTCATGAATACACCCGAACGGACAAAATCTTCCTGAAAAGTAAAGTTCGAATGTGGCCGATCTTACGTGGCGTTTGGATTGCGCTCAACGCTTAAGATCAGCTTTGCATAGCACAATTCCTCCTTGGCGGGATCTCTGAAGTGGGTAAGACACAGCTGCTGTTAACCCTCTTCAGCGTTGTCTCTGCTATTGTTAAGAAAGTATCTTGCTTTAAGAGGTTGTCATGCGTTGCGTCAAGGCGTTGGATGCCATCGGGCTCGATTCAATCAAAAACCAAGTCCTTGAGGGGGATTGCGTAAGTATCCTTCGGCGTCTCGCATCGAATTCGGCCGATCTCATTTTTGCCGACCCTCCCTACAACTTGCAGCTTAGGGGCGAGCTGCTCCGACCGAATAACACGCGGGTCGACGGCGTTAATCATGCATGGGACAGGTTTGAAGACTTTTCGGGCTACGACTGCTTTACGCGGGAATGGCTGGGGGAGTGCCGCCGCGTTCTCAAACCCAATGGCGCAATCTGGGTTATTGGCACCTATCACAACATCTTCCGGCTCGGCGCGGCCTTACAGGACCTAGGATTTTGGCTTCTGAACGATATCATCTGGCTCAAAACGAACCCTATGCCGAATTTCAAAGGCACGCGTTTTACTAATGCCCACGAGACACTGATCTGGGCTTCCCGGGACCAAAGCTCGCGCCCAACATTCAATTACGACTCTCTCAAGGCATTCAACGACGATCTGCAGATGAGGTCGGATTGGCTGATTCCGATCTGTTCCGGGCCGGAACGGCTGCGCGACGATGGAGGCCGCAAGGCCCACCCCACCCAAAAACCCGAAGCGCTCCTGGCGCGTATTATCCTCGCGACCACGAAGCCTGGAGATCTTATCGTTGACCCGTTTTTCGGGACAGGCACCGCAGGAGCGGTCGCGAAGGCCCTGGGCCGGGATTACATCGGCATCGAAAGCGACCCCGATTATGTAGCGGCAGCCTGGGCGCGCATCGCGGCGGTGGTGGCTCAGGACGCGAAGCTGGTGGCGCCGATCGTATCCAAGCGCGCCGAGCCTCGAGTACCCTTTGGAATGGTCTTGGAGCTTGGGATGCTGCGTCCGGGCGACGCGTTGTTCGACGCCAGGGCTGAGATACAGGCGAAGGTGATGGCCGATGCGTCGGTTCTTTGGGACGGAGTGCGTGGCTCGATTCACGCCGTCGGCGCCAAAGCCCAGGGCCGCACCGCGTGCAACGGCTGGACCTTCTGGCACTACGAAAAAGCCAAGGCGGGGCTTGCTCCTATCGATATCCTTCGCGCGGAAGTGCGGCGGATATTGCATCCGCCTCGCCATTAGCAAAGCCGCATTGGCTGGCTGGATTGGCCGTTGCCGCAGGAATGGGCGGTTTATTCGGCTGCCCGAAGCACGGGAGCGCTGGCTTCGCCTGCCCGCTTGAGGTTCACGCTTGTGAAGGCGCCGCAGCAGCCGCATGAAATATAGCGCTGGATCCCCTTTTCATGGCCGAAACCATACTCGACGTCCTTGACCGAAAGCGACGTACTCCTGCAGCACGGGCAGGACACATTTGCAGCAGATACCCGGCCAAGCGTGTGAGCAGTTTCAACCCATTGGTTAAATGGAGCTTGCGCGACTTGGGTCACTCTTGTTTCTCCCGATTCTTACTTCTTAGACGTTGCTGGGAGCCTCTTGAAATACTTTCGAGGCGCGCGCGAACTTCTTCGCGAGCGTTTTGCTCAGCTTCGCCATGTTTGCGATCTTTCCAGTGTTGCAGGAGCCGCGCGTGCAATCAAGAGTTTATTCGCGCCTTGGACAACGTGTGATAAATATTTCAAACAAATAGCGTTTTCTTGGCAACAGATCGCGTGCGGATCGTGCAAAGCTGCAGGTTATCCACAGCTTGTTCTCCTACTTATCCAAGAACAAAACCCCGCCTAAGCGGGGTCTTGTCTGTTGAGCTCGCTAGCATAATCTAGGCTGCGGCCAGATTTCGCAGAACATAGTGCAGGATGCCGCCGCTTTTGAAGTAATTGAGTTCATCAAGAGTATCGATTCGGCACAAAACAGGAACATCCTTCTTCGTCCCATCCGCAAAGCGGATGCTGGCTTGCAGCTTTATTAGAGGCGAAAGCTTGTCAAGGCCGCGAACGCTGACTGTCTCGTCGCCCTTCAGCCCGAGATCACGCCAGGATACTCCTTCTTCCAAGACAAGCGGCAACACGCCCATGCCCACGAGGTTCGACCGGTGAATGCGTTCGAAGCTTTGGGCTATCACTGCGCGCACGCCAAGAAGACGTGTCCCCTTCGCGGCCCAATCGCGGCTTGATCCCGTGCCATATTCGCGTCCCGCGAAAACGACGAGAGGCACGCCCTCGGTCTTGTAGCGCATCGCGGCATCGTAAATCGGCATCTGCTCTCCGCCTGGATAATGGATCGTCACGCCGCCTTCGACGCCAGGAACCATCTGGTTCTTGATGCGGATATTCGCGAAAGTGCCGCGCATCATCACTTCGTGGTTACCGCGGCGGGCGCCGTAAGAGTTGAAGTCTGTTACGCTAACTTGATGATCGAGAAGATAGGTGCCTGCCGGGCTCTTTCTCGCTATGGACCCCGCGGGGCTGATATGATCGGTGGTAATCGAGTCGAGGAATAGGCCAAGGATGCGGGCGTTCTCGATGTCGCTGATTGGGCTAGCCGCGCCGGAGGTCAGATCCTCGAAATAGGGTGGGTTCTGTACATAAGTCGAGCCAGGAACCCATTCGTAGGTTTGACCCGATTGAGAACCGCCCACCTTGCGCCAGCGTTCATCACCTTTGAAGACGTCCGCATAACGCGATTTGAACATATCCGGTGTGATGTAGGTTCGCGTGTACTCCGCCACTTCCGCGGAAGACGGCCAGATATCCTTCAAAAATACGGGCTTGCCGTTCCTATCCGTGCCGAGCGGCTCTTTAGTGAGATCCAGCTTCATCGTCCCCGCCAGCGCATAAGCCACGACGAGAGGAGGCGATGCTAGATAGTTGGCTCGAACATCCGGATTGACCCGGCCCTCGAAGTTGCGATTGCCGGAGAGCACGGCCGCTGCGACGAGATCGTTGTCATTGATGGCCTTTGAAATCGGCTCTGCCAAGGGCCCCGAATTTCCGATGCAGGTTGTGCAGCCATAGCCCACAAGTTCGAACCCTAAGGCATCCAAATCCTGCTGCAGGCCGGACTTGGAGAGATAGTCGGTTACGACCTGGCTTCCGGGCGCAAGCGAGGTCTTCACCCATGGTTTGGGCTTCAGTCCCCTCTCATGCGCCTTGCGGGCGAGAAGCCCCGCCGCGATCAGTACACTTGGATTGGACGTATTCGTGCAGGACGTTATCGCGGCGATAACGACGTCGCCGTCTGAGATGGAGTAGTCCGCGCCCTCGACGGCACCCGATCTCTCGAAAGGCCGTACTGCGCCGCCTTCGCTTACCATCGCAGCTGCTTCGCTGCCGGGTTTTACGTTTCGTATCTCCGCAAGCGCATCGATAAAACCCCCGGCTGCGCTTACGAGCGGCACTCGGTCCTGAGGACGGCGCGGGCCGGCAAGGCTTGGCTCCACGGTCGAAAGATCGAGATCGAGCGTGCTTGTGAATATCGGGTCAGGGGTCGCCGTGTCGCGCCAAAGCCCTTGGGCCTTTGAATAGGCCTCAACCAGCGCAACGCGGTGCGCATCACGCCCGGTGGCTCTCAAATAGTTGGCAGTATCTTTGTCTACGGGAAAGAAACCGCAAGTCGCACCATATTCAGGCGCCATGTTGCCCATGGTCGCGCGGTCCTCGACCGAGAGATTGTCCAGCCCGTGGCCGTAATATTCGACGAACTTGCCAACGACGCCCTTCTTGCGGAGCATCTGCGTAACGGTAAGCACAAGATCGGTTGCGGTGACGCCTTCGCGAAGCGCGCCCGTAAATCGGAAGCCGATCACTTCCGGGATGACCATGGAGATGGGCTGGCCCAACATGGCAGCTTCCGCCTCGATTCCGCCCACGCCCCAGCCAAGCACGGCCAAGCCATTGACCATGGTTGTGTGGCTGTCGGTACCGACAAGCGTGTCCGGGAAGGCCTGAGTGACCCCGCCTTCTGTCTTGGTCCACACCGTTTGAGCAAGATATTCGAGGTTCACTTGGTGGCAGATGCCGGTCCCCGGCGGCACAACACGAAAATTCGCGAATGCATGGGAGCCCCAGCGCAGGAATTCGTAACGCTCTTTATTGCGCTGATATTCGAGGTCGGTATTGATCTGGAACGCGCGCGGATTGCCAAAGCTGTCAACCATTACGGAGTGGTCGATCACAAGATCGACTGGGACCAGCGGGTTGATTTTCGCGGTATCGCCATGGAGCGAAGTCATGGCATCTCGCATAGCGGCGAGGTCGACGACGGCAGGAACACCAGTGAAGTCCTGCATCAGGACGCGAGCAGGACGGAACGCAATTTCGCGCGTGGAGCATTTTTCATTCAGCCATTCAGCCATGGCCCGGATATCATCCGCCGTGACCGTTTGGCCATCCTCGAACCGCAGCAGGTTCTCCAGCAGCACCTTCAGCGAATAAGGCAGCCTCGAAATCCCTTGCAAGCCATTCGCTTCCGCGTCAGGCAAAGAGAAATATTCGTAATCCTTGCCTTGAACTGTCAGGGTTTTGCGTGATTTGAAGCTATCGAGGGAGCGTGGAGTTAAAGGGGCCACAGTGAAATCTCCATCATTGGACTAAAATGCCGTCTTGTGAGCGTAAGGCACCCTAACATAAAGATGAGCGGCTTGCGCGAATCGAACCAGAATAATTCCTTGGCAAAACTCGGGCCATCCGGCAATCCGGACACTCAAAAAGTCCGTGAGGCTACGGTTGAAGCTATCGTGGTGGAAAGCCTCACTTGCGAGCGAGGTGGCCGAACTGTCCTTTCCGAAGTGTCCTTCCAAGTGAAGGCCGGAAGTTGCCTCTTATTGCGCGGTCCAAACGGGTCTGGCAAGACAACGCTTCTGCGAACGATTGCGGGATTTCTAACCCCCGCCGCGGGCATTATTAGGGTTGTCCGCGATTCTTCAAAACCCCCTCACTCTGTCTCTCCCCCCGAGGTGAGAGAGGACGCTCGAAACGCCCTCCCGGTTCAGAGTGAGGCTGCGTCTCCCTCTCTCCTGTGGGAGAGGGCTGGGGTGAGGGGGGACTCACATGACGCCGTGTTTCATTATATCGGCCATTCGAACGGCTTAAAGCAGCGTCTTTCCGTTCTGGAGAATCTCAGCTTTTGGCAGCGCTATTATAGCGGCAGAGAAGACCTTAATGAGGCAGAAACAGCGCTTGAGGCCTTCGGGCTTTTGAACCTCGCGGATTTCAGTGCGGGCCATCTTTCACAAGGACAAGCGCGGCGGCTCGGGCTCGCCCGTCTTCTAGCGTCCTACCGCGCAATCTGGCTGCTCGACGAGCCGTCGGTGTCTCTTGACACCGCCTCCACACAGCTGCTGGAGGTCGCTATTCGCGCCCACCTTTCAGACGGGGGCATAGCGATCATCGCAACTCACCTCGACCTGTCTCTTCCGGGCTCGGCGGTCCTGGAACTCGGCGCACCGCGAATGCAGCCATGAGCGCCTTTTTCGCCCTTATCGGCCGGGACTTCCGCCTTGTCATGCGGCAAGGCTCGGCTATTGGCACGGCACTCGGCTTTTATCTCGTGGCGGTCTCCATCATCCCGCTCGGCCTTGGCCCTGACCTCAAGCTGCTGAGCCGAATCGCCCCCGGCATCCTTTGGATTTCCTTTCTGCTGTCCGCGGTGCTTTCGGTAGACGCACTCTTCCAGGAGGATCGCGACGACGGCTCTCTCGACGCGCTTTTCCTTGGACCGCTCCCGCCTGAATTGATCGCGGCATCGAAGAGCCTTGCCCACTGGGTAACGACCTGCGTGCCCCTAATCGTCATCACTCCGCTTGCTGGACTGCTTCTCAATCTAGAGCCGGAAGCGCTGCCAAAACTTGTTGCGGCTCTCGCTGTTGGAACCGTTGGCGTGAGTTTCGTCGCAGGGGCCGGGGCTGCGCTGACGCTCGGGCTGCGAAAAGGGGCGTTATTGCTGCCGCTCCTGATTCTGCCACTTTTCACGCCCTTTTTGATTTTTGGCGTGGGTGCTATGGCGGCTTCCGAAGGCGCTTTTGAGCAAACCATCCTCTTGCTTGGCGCGCTTTCGTTGTTTTCCATGGCGGCGATGCCATTTGCCGCTGCCGCTGCCCTTCGCCTTGGGTTAGAATGAGCTTATATCAGGGTCAAAACTGCTGGACGCCCGATGGCTGAAGTGACAGGACCTCAATCCGCGAGCTGGTGGCGAATAAGCACGCTTGCAAACCCTTCCGCATTCATGCAGCTCAGCGGGAGGCTTCTGCCCTGGCTTAGCGGCGCGACGGTAATTCTCTTCGCCGCCGGACTGGTGATGGCATTTCGCGCTCCCCCGGACTATCAGCAGGGCGAAACCGTCCGCATTATGTATGTGCACGTTCCGGCCGCGTGGCTGTCAATGGCATGCTATTCGCTGATTGCGATTTCATCGGCGGGATATCTGATCTGGCGCCACCCGCTGGCGGACGTCTCGGCCAAGGCGGCGGCACCGATCGGCGCCACCTTCACCCTCCTCGCGCTGGTGACGGGCTCGCTTTGGGGCAAGCCCACGTGGGGCACCTATTGGGTCTGGGACGCTCGGCTCACCTCCGTTCTTATTCTCTTCTTCCTGTATCTTGGTCTGATCGCGCTTCGCGGCGCCATCGATGAACCCGGCAGGGCGGGGCGCGCAGCCGCGATTTTAAGCCTTATCGGTGCCGTGAATATCCCAATCATCAAATTCTCGGTGAATTGGTGGAATACGCTGCATCAGCCAGCCAGCATTATTCGTGCCGGAGGTCCGACCATAGACCCCTCCTTGCTCTGGCCACTTCTCGTCATGGCCGTGGCTTTCACACTTCTGTTCATTGTGCTGCACTTAAAAGCGATGCGCGCGGAGATTTTGAGACGGCGCTGCGAGGCTCTTATCGCGACGCAGGTGCGTGCGGAGCCAGTGCGGGCGCAGGCAGGAGGATCGGCGCCCTCCCATGTTTGATCTTGGCCCGCACGCCGGATTCATTTGGTTGTCATACGGGGCTGCAGTGGTTTGCATCGGCGGTCTTGTATTTTGGAACTGGTCGGCTGAGCAGTTTCAAAGAAAGCGTCTTGCCGATCTGGAACGCCGCGGCCTGAGACGAAGATCTTCGCAACCGGAGCAGTAGAGATGGATGCAAGCGCTACACCGAATGAAAAGCTGACCAGAGCAAAGCCGAAAGCCATGCTCGTTCTTCCGCTGGTGCTTTTGGCGGTGCTGCTTAGCTTTTTGTTTGTATCGCTTCGCTCCGGAGACCCCTCGCGGCTTCCTTCTGCCCTGATCGGAAAGCCTGTACCCAATTTTGATCTGCTCCCGCTCCCTCAGACCTTGAACGATTATGGCCCGGTCCCGGGCCTCTCCTCCGATGCTTTCAAGAAGGGGCACGCCACTCTTTTGAACGTCTGGGCTTCCTGGTGCGCGCCTTGCGCTGCTGAGTCGCCAGTTCTTCTGGACCTGAGCAAGCAAGGCATCCCGATTTTCAGCATCAACTATAAGGACACCACGGACGCCGCGAAGCGGTTCCTCGCCCGCAACGGCAATCCGTTCCGGGCCATTGGGGTGGACGCGAAAGGCTTTACGGCTATCGACTTTGGCGTTTATGGCGTCCCTGAGACGTTCGTCATCGACGGTAAGGGGCGTGTTGTATACCGGTTTCCCGGGCCGCTAACACCGGAGATCGTCGCCGAAAAAATCATGCCTGCCGTAAGGAGAGCAGAGCGCGATCTCGCTGGTACCGCCAGAGGCTCGTAATCGGCCTCCGGCGCGGCCTTAATCGCTTACAATCTCTGGCGCCGGATGGCGGTAACCGGAAAAAAAGAAAAGCGCGCCAATCACTCCAAAGAGAATGCAGACTGGCAGAACCAGCATAGGCTCTATGAGCCCGTTCCACAGATAGGCGGGTGCATTTCCTAGAAAGTATTCTTTCAAGCTTTCAAGTGCGGCCGGGGCAAGCTTCTGCAGATAGCTTGAAAGCGAGCCAAGCAAAAGGCCCCCCCGAGGTGAAGCCAGCATATGCGTGCCGTCATAAGCCAGCGCGGCGAAGGCCAGAAACAGCAGCAGCGTTCCCAAAAGCCGAAGTAAAAGCATCACCCATCCCTGTGCTGGCGGGCCTTCTTAGCGGCCCGTCTACGTTCGAGCAAGTTCCCTAAGGTAACATCTTCAGACCAGTTTTGGTTTTTGGGAACGCAATACCGGCCTACTGCGTTGCTTGTAGAATACGGCGTAACATCATCAAATTCAGATTGCGTCAGCGACTGAAGTCTGGACAAGCTGAAGCGACGGTCCCTGCCCAAAGCAGGCAGAGCGCATGCATGGTTGTATGGTGAGTGCGCTGGGCGAGGTTCTCCACCCAGATTAGTTGGAGGCTTTGATTGACGGCTGACGTTTGCGCGGACGACCGCCTGCAAGGGCTGCGCGTGCTCATCGTAGAGGATGAAACGCTGGTAGCGATGCTGCTGGAAGAATATCTCAGCGAACTTGGATGTGAGGTGGCAGCCTCCGTTAGGCGAGTCGGGAAAGGCCTGGAAAGCTTGGAACACCGCAAGATCGATGCCGCGGTGCTCGATGTCAACGTTGCTGGTGAAAGCGTATACCCCGTCGCTGAAGCGCTTGAACGGCGAGGTATCCCATTTGTCTTCGCAAGCGGCTATGGAGCCAAAGGCGTCGAAGGAAATTGGGGCGACCGTCCAATGCTTCAGAAGCCCTTTGGACCGCAGGATTTGAAAGCTGCTCTTCTCGCGTCTCTCGCAGGTCCGGCCTAAAGCACCTCAAGAAGGCACCTGTTTTGCGATAACGCGTGCCAATTGAATTATTCGGCCGCTCTGGCATGAAGCCGATTTGCCGCAGGCTCCGCGAACGCGGGCTTTGGCTCTCCCCGGCGTATGCGCTCGGCCCGGACATGCCGGCAGAGTTCATCCAAGACCTCCGCCGCGGTCATGATATATCCGCCAGCGCCGCCAAACTCCTTGGCGTAGCGCGTCATGATACGGCTATAGGGGGCTGGGGTCGAAATATGGCCTGTTTGGCCTGGGAACAGCTCAGATAAAACGGCCTTCATCGGCAGAGGCTCGGATACAAGGTTCACAATGCTTTCACCGAGCTGCAGCGCCTTGCTGATATCTCGCTCTAGGCGCCAGATTGGGTACCACTGATGGATGGCTACTCTGTTGATTTTGGATGGATCGCTGATGAGCGTGCCGGCTAAGCCTTTGACGATGGCGCGGCCAAAGATATCGAGCAGCCTTAGAATTATCGCTGGTGGTGCTGTATCCAAGAGAAGCTGCTCAAGCTGGCAAAGCCATCCAGAGCCGGGAGTCCCTCTCGCTTTCCCAGATTCATCCAGTGGCAGTCCCTTGCTCGCATACACATCCACCGAAGACAGAAAAACAATGCGTGCCGCAGCACGCTTCAGAGCCGATATCAACGCCAAAGCATTTGGCGATAGGGATGTCCCACCGAACAGCGTACCAGCCGGAGCGACCAGGAGGGCTTCGCGGCAAGCGCCCAAAGCCGAGCGCGGCTTCCTTGTAGGTGTAATACCGAATCCGACTGATTGAGTCGCCCGCGCGCATGGGATTCCGCTCGGGATTCGAAGCAGTTATATGGAAGGGTCATGATTCGTTTGCGGGGGCAAGATCATGACGGCGATAGCATCGCATTTGAGCGGAGCGGAACTGGAAGCGCTCTA
>JBAUNL010000030.1:0-5216 GCA_049579205.1 Rhodomicrobium sp.
CTGCGCGCTTATTCGGTAAGCGGCCATTGATCAGAGGGGCCGCCTTAGCGGCTCTCCAGCCATTCTGCCGGATGAAGAGGATTGCGGTACGTCCCGCAGTCTAGAAAAGCGGGCATAGCGAGGTAATTTCTACGGAAAATTCGCGACAGCCGGATTGGGTCAAAACGGGAAAGTCTCAACTTGAGCATATGTGGTCCGCTTTCGATAGGTTAAGCGGAACAAAGAATTAGAAAGATCGAGGACTGGTTGTGACCCGGACCGGTCCTGGAAGGTCGAATAGGCTTTATGTCTGAGAAGGGTTGATTGCAGACCTAGCAACCGACATGGATACTTTTTCCTTCGGCAGCCTTGCGCTGCAAGCGGACTATGTGTTTCCAGCGCTATAGGTCAGGATCTCCAGTTTTGTGAGTAGATTCCAGGAGTCCGCTTATCCTTCAACAGCCGAAGGATTTATTGCAGCTGCGAAAATTGGGAGTTTGGCCCAAAGAAGACTTGCCCTCTGCGGCGTAGCGGCTCTCAAATCGCTGTTGTCACCATCCCATCAGCCCCCCGCCGGAGGAGTTCCAAAAAATCTAGTGCTCAACTAAGAACACGTGCCGGATTGCTAGTCGAAACGGATCAGAAGCGAGTGAAAAGAACAGGTTCTGTGATAACTCGGCGGGCCAAGGTTACGCTTTTCTAGCGCGTAATGATTCCGTAAGCTCCTGATGCTTTGCTTCCGCATCGCATCAGTTCCTTTGAACGGTCCGGAATCAACCGCCAGGCAATCAATAAACTGCCTTCCGGAGCAGGTGATAGGCTTTCCCAATCCTCAAATAAGTCATCGGCACAACATGTCATTGGGACTTAGACATTCTCTATCGCAGCTTCGAGCTTCGCTAAGTTCAAAAACTGCGGCATTGATTGTTTTGGCCATCCTTAGCCCAGCATTTAAGGCAGCCCCTGCGCCGGCGGAAGAGGCCGCGGCAAGCCCGATTGTTTCGAGCATCGCTAACGAGATCCAGGGCATGTCAAGGGAGCGGCTCGCCCGTATATCCTTCGCCATGCGTGAACAAGTAGGCAAAGGCATCTTTCCCGGTGCAGTCACCCTGATTATCCGCCATGGCGAGATTGTTCAATTTGAGGCCGAAGGGTTTCAGAACGCAGCAAAAACCAAGCCAATGGCAAAGGACAGCATCTTTAGACTGGCCTCCATGACCAAGCCTGTGACGACCGCTGCCGCGATGATACTTGTTGAGCAGGGCATTATCCGGCTCAGCGATCCGATCTCCGCTTATCTGCCTGAGCTCAAGGATCTCAAGATCGAAAGTAAGGGGCTCGACGAAGATGGAAAACCGATTGTGGCGGACGTCCCCGCTAAGGAACCGGTGCGGATATACGACTTGATGCGGCATACGTCGGGGTTTTTCTATGCAAACGCTGATACGCCGGAGCCGCTTAAAAGGGCTTATCAAACGGCAAATATCGAAGCGCCCTTCAACCCTATCTCAGCGGACGAGATGCTCAAACGCCTCGGCCAAATTCCCTTGGCACATCAGCCAGGCACCACATTCCATTATTCCATCTCGACCGACGTGCTTGGCCTGCTCCTTGAGCGCGTCACGCATAAGGGGCTCGATCAAATATTGTATGAGTTGCTGATTGGTCCTCTGGGTATGAAGGATACCGCCTTCTGGGTCCCGGCCAGCAAGGCCGTCCGGCTTGCAGAACTCCCCGATGGGGACTCCGCGAAAGAGCAATCTCTCATGTTTTGCCGCCCGGAGAACATGGTTAGGCAAAGCTATTTCAAAGGCGGAAGCGGTCTGTGCGGCACCGCGGAGGACTATTCGACGTTTCTTCAGATGATCGTCAACAAAGGAGACTATAAAGGGCGCCGTTATCTTTCCAAGAAGACGGTCGAATTCATGTTATCGGATCAGACGCCGGGCTTACCCGGCTCAACGATTGGCTCGACAGGGCCGGGATACGGATTCGGACTGGGTTTTGCGGTGCGATTGCAGGACGGAGTTGGGTGGGCTGCCGGAACTAAGGGCGACGCCATGTGGGGTGGGGCATTCGGCACCAGCTTTTTCATCGATCCAAAAGAAGAGCTGGTTGCCATTCAGCTTACGCAAGGAGCGAAGTCACGTCTCGAAAGCAGGTTGCTCTTCAAGAATCTGGTCTACGCTGCGATCGTGCAGTGAGGGAAGAACCCATAGCGTGCAAGCCTACCCTGCGCCGGTGGCCAGGAAACCTGTTCAAACGCGGCGAATGGCGCTGTTCTCTAAGCCTTCGTCCGGCCTGCCAAAACAGTTTGAAAGCTACGAACTTGGTGACGGCCTTCCTGCTCGGTATCTCAGCTGGGGCTAGCCATGGTGCGATATATAGCTTTGACAGGAAGCGCGCTGAGGTCAACTTCACATACTATGCCGCCTTCGTACCCCAATCGGCTCGCTTCACCGAAATGGAAGGAGTGATCCAATTTGACGGCGCAGCCCCAGAGCGGAGTTTCGTCGACGCTGTCGTCAAGACGGCGAGCCTCACTGCAAATGCTTGGGAATCAGAACTTAAGGGCAGCAGCTTCTTTAACGTCGCCCTATTCCCGGAAATCCATTTTACCGGCTGCTCTGCCACGCCCACAGGCCTGAATAGCGCGGATTTTATGGGCAATCTTACCATGAAGGGCATCACTCAGCCCATCACCTTGCATGCGGTAGTCGCTCCGGAACAGCCTCCTCCGCATGGCGATGAGCGTCGGGCTCGAGGTAGCCGGCATATCACGGCCACGGCTCACATCAATCGCAGCGCTTTCAACATTACTGCGCTCAGTTTCCTCGTCGAGGATGGGATCGATATTGAAATAAAAGCAACCCTTCAAGAAGTGAGAAAAAGCAACGGTGCCTGCAACTAGCGGAAGCTTCCGCATACTTTAGCGTAAGCATTCCGTAAGCGTCCGGCACTAAGGGTGCCCTTTGGACGCAGATACCGTCAGGTTCATTCGCCCAATACAAAGAAGCAGTATCGATATCCTTAGAATGAGGGCCATCACAATTTTCCTAGCCTGTACCTTGAACTCCTGCGCCAGAGCTGGGGAAAGCGTTGGAATGCGACGCATGCAGTTTGTTTTTACGCCTGCGCAGATGACCTCCCAATTAACGTGCCGGCTTATGCGCAAGATTGCAGCGGTCGAGGAGGAGGTATGCTTCAGGCTCTAAGCCGGATCAGCGGCGAAGATCTCTACGAGCGCCACGTCAATCCACAGTGGGTTAGGCTGCTTGACGTCTTGGGGATGAACGCTGCCTATGACCGCTGCGTGGGTGCCGAGCTTTTAACCTCGGATGGGCGCAAGATTCTCGATTTCAATTCCGGCTACTGCGTTCACAATATCGGGCACAATCATCCAGGCGTAATCGCCGCTCTCAAGGACGAACTCGACAAGTGCGGCCCCGCGATGCTGCAGGCACACGTCCCGGAACTTGCCGGCGAACTTGCGGCCAGGCTTTGCCGGCTCGCCGGTGGCCGTGTCAACAAAGTCTTTTTTGGGAGTTCGGGAAGCGAAGGAGTCGAAGCCGCAATTAAATTCGCCCGTGCCCATGGCGGGCGGCCAGGCATCGTTCATGCCTCTGGCGCGTTTCACGGGCTCACGTGCGGCGCCCTATCTTTGATGTCGAACGGCTTCTGGAAGGATGGATTTGGATCCATGCTTCCTGCCACCGAATCCGTCCCGTTTGGAGATTTGGAGGCACTTGAAAGGAAGCTCGCGGATAAATCCAAGGCGGCCTTCATCGTTGAACCCATTCAGGCGGAAGGAGGTGTACTTGTTCCTACGGCGGACTACTTGCCGCAAGCGCAGGTGCTGTGCCGCCGGTATGGCACGCTGTTTGTCCTGGACGAGGTTCAAACGGGCCTTTACAGGACCGGGCCCTTCCTCGCAGGGCATCACTTCGGCGTGGAGCCGGATATCATTATTCTCGCCAAAGCCATCAGCGGCGGCTTGGTGCCTTGTAGCGCTGTGCTGATGTCCGATGCGGTGTATTATTCGGTCTACTCTACCTTTAAACGCGCGCTCGTTCACACTTCGACCTTCAGCGAAAATGCGCTCGCGATGCGCGCTGGTCTGGCGGCGCTCGATATACTGGAAGAGGAGCGCCTCGGCGAGCGCGCGGCCAGAAGCGGGGAAATTCTACGCCGTTCCCTTCACGAGCGGCTTTCTCAATATGAGATGTTCGGCGAAGTGCGCGGACTCGGCCTTCTCAACGCGATTGAATTCAAACCACCGCGTTCCGTAAAACTTAGTGTGCCCTTCAATACGCTGGCCATGATCCATCCGGCAACTTTCGGCCAGATTCTCGTGATGCGACTGTTCCGCGATCACGGGATGCTGAACCAAGTGTGCGGCAACAACTTCATGACTCTGAAGGTGTCTCCGCCGCTGATTATCGAGGACCGGGAACTGGATCTTTTTGCTGCCGCCATCGAAGAGATTTGCGGCCTTATGCACACTTTCAACGGCTTCTGGACCGAGGCGATCGGCCTCGCGCAGCGCGCCTTCAAGACCATGTGAGGCACCGCTCCCCTGTTCGAATATTTCTACACGGAGATGCGCATGAAAAGCTCGAAGCGGCGGCGTCTATCGAGGTCTCGCCTGTGAAGATAGCCAGCGTCGCTAGCGCGCTGCCCGTGCACCGCTACCCACAAAGTGCGATCACTGCTGCATTCAAGGCCTATTGGAGTGGCAAACTCAGAAGCCCCGAGCGGCTCGACCAGTTTCATTCGCGCGTGGGCGTAGAGCATCGGCATTTGGCCTTTCCAATGGAGCGTTATCCGCAATTCAGCTCTTGGGGAGAGACAAACGCCGCATGGTTCGAGGCTGCGGAGGAGTTGGGAGTCGAAGCCATTGATGCGGCGCTAGAAAGAGCGGGGATCGAGCGGCGCGATCTGAACGCGCTCTTCGTCGTCTCGGTCACGGGCGTGGCAAGCCCATCGCTGGATGCGCGGCTGATTAACCGAATGGGATTGCGCCCGGACATCAAGCGCACTCCTATTTTCGGCATCGGATGCGCGGGTGGTGCAATCGGGCTCACACGCGCCGCGGATTACGCGCTGGCATACCCCGATCACCATGCCGTTCTTCTCTCCGTGGAACTCTGCTCGCTAACGGTGCAAGCGGACGATTTATCCCCGGCAAATCTGATCGCGGTAGGCCTTTTCGGTGACGGTGCGGCCGCGGCCATTGT
>JBAUNL010000031.1:0-6505 GCA_049579205.1 Rhodomicrobium sp.
GGCGCCCGGCAAGCCAGAATTTGAAGATCGCCCGCCTGAGATTCCCCCATAAAAGCCTAACCTACGGAAATATCGAAGCTCTCTATAGGCACGGAAGCGAAGCCGCAGAGACCCGACTGCGTGGCTGACGGCGCAGTCCACGGCGAACCCGTCTCTGGCGAAAAAAAAACAGGGCAAAATACAGGGAAAATTCGATTTCCAGATTAAAAGTCCCGGCTTAGGCCTCGCCGGAGCCGATTTTCCGGGCATTTTTCGCTTTTCCGCTCACAGAAAATAACAGGGAAGGCGATTGCAATAACAGGGAAAGGCACCGGCAAATACAGGGAAAATTGCGACCGCAACGGTAATCGCCTGGAGAAACCCTGAATCTTGGTGAAGTGAGCAGGTTCCCGGGTTGCTTGAGAGGGGTGCCGTGCTGACGCTCGCGTCCAAATATCTTGATGGTACTCCATTCAGAGCGCAGTTGTAGGGGTTCTGAGTCCGCAATCCCAGTAGCTTTGGTATGTCACCTCTCAAAATCTCCTATAAAGATCCGGCCCAACTTAAGCGGCGTGACCGCAATCCACGCACCCACACGCCGAAACAAATCAGACAGATTGCCGCCAGTATCAAGGAATTTGGCTTTATAAATCCGGTCTTGATCGACGGCTTGGGCGCCATCATCGCTGGCCATGGCAGGGTCGAGGCCGCAATGCTGCTCGGCATGGGCGACATTCCCACGGTGTGCGCCGGCCACCTGACGCCAGCACAGGTCCGGGCCTATGTGATTGCCGACAACAGGCTCGCCGAGCTCGCCGGTTGGGACCGCAAGCTCCTGGCGCTCGAGCTTCAGGAACTGTCTGTCCAACTGGACTTCGATGTGGCCATTACGGGCTTTGAGACCGCCGAAATGGATCTTCTCATTGGTGAGCTAAGCAAAGAGGCGCCGGACGAAGCAGATGTTGTCCCTGAGATCGACTGGACGCGGCCCGCGATTTCCCAGCCTGGCGATCTCTGGCAAATCGGGGATCATTACCTCTTCTGCGGCAACGCGCTGGATAAAGAAAGCTATAAGCGCCTGCTCGGCAGTAAAAAGGCTCAGCTGGTCTTTACGGACCCGCCCTACAACGTCGCTATTGCCCACAATGTCTCGGGCCGGGGCAAGCGCAAGCATGGCGACTTTGCGATGGCTTCGGGCGAAATGAGCCAAAGCGAATACACACACTTCCTGAGGACCGCGTTCGAACGCCTTTGCAGCGCCAGTGCCGATGGCTCGATCCACTTCATCTGCATGGATTGGCGGCATATGCGCGAAGTGCTCGATGCCGCCCGCCATACCTACACTGAGCTCAAGAATCTCTGTGTCTGGGCCAAGACCAATGCCGGAATGGGCAGCTTCTACCGTTCGCAGCACGAACTCATATTCGTGTTCAAGAACGGCAGCGCGCCGCATATCAACAATGTCGAGCTCGGCCGGTTCGGCCGCAATCGCAGCAAATGTCTGGCCCTACGCCGGCGTGACCACTTTCATTAAGGATAGGAACGCGGAGCTTGGCATGCATCCCACCGTTAAGCCGCTGGCGCTGGTCGCTGATGCCATCATGGATTGCTCCAATCGCGGAGCGATTGTGCTCGATGCTTTTGCCGGCAGCGGAACCGCGCTCATCGCCTCTGAGCGGACGGGGCGAAGGGGGTTTGGAATAGAAGTTGAGCCTCACTATATCGATACGGTTCTCAGGCGGTTCGGCAGCCTTTACGGGCTTAAGGCCGTCCACAGCCCGTCGAACAAAAGCCTCGAGGCCATTGAAAGCGAGCGCTTAGGGAAGGCAGGACATGGGCAATGCAGCAAAGAAAGGCACGGGCGCCGCAAAGGCGATAACTCCTCCGGCCGCCCAAAATACGGTACCAAAAACCGGCCGCGGTAACCCGCCAACGCACACGCAATTCCAAAAAGGCGTGAGCGGCAACAAAAAGGGCCGGCCAAAAGGCTCGAAGAACCTGAGCACGATCATCATGGCAGCGGCCCGCGATCAGGTCACAGCCACGATCGGCGGCAAGCAGCGCAAGATTAGCAAGCTTCAGGCCACGGCCATGCAGCTCGCAACCCAGGCCGCAGGCGGCGATCAAGCCGCCATGGGGAAGTTTCTCGATTGGGTGGACGAAATCGAGACACGCGCAGCCGCCGCCAAACCTGCCGAGTTCCCCTTCAGCGAGGCCGATCTTGAGGTCTTGCACGCCATCCATGAGCGGATGAGGTTCTGTGCTCCGCCGCAGGCGGATGAATGAGATGACTGCTTCCCCGGAAAGGCTCTACGCGAACATCCTGCGCAACGGCTTTTACGCCTTCATCCATCGCTCCTTTCTCGAACTAAACCCGCAAGGTCGATTCGAGCCGAATTGGCATCTGGAAGTGCTGGCGGCAAAGCTCGAGGAAGTCCGGCGCGGCAAATGCAAGCGGCTCATCGTCAACATCCCGCCGCGGCATCTGAAGTCCCATACCGCCTCCATTGCCTTTCCGGCCTGGCTCCTGGGCCTTGACCCCGCCGTTCAAATCCTCGCCATCAGCTACGCGCAGGACCTCTCGGACAAGCTTGCCCGGGACTGCCGGACGCTGATGACAAGCCCCTTTTACCAGGCTCTGTTCGATACGCCGAGTTCGAAACCACGGAAAGCGGCTACCGGCTCTCGACCTCGGTCGGGGGCGTGCTGACCGGGCGCGGTGCTGATGTGATCATCGTCGATGATCCCATGAAGGCCGATGATGCCCTTTCGGATTTGCGGCGGCGGGCCGTGCATGACTGGTACGACAATACCCTGCGCAGCCGCCTCAACAGGCAGGATGAGGGTGCCATTGTTATCATCATGCAAAGGCTGCATACGGATGATCTTGTGGCGCACCTTAAGGAAACAGAGGCCTGGGACGTGCTGTCCTTACCGGCCATCGCAGAGACGGACGAGCATTACGATCTCATAACACCATACGGCCGGCGGATCATTGAGCGCAGGGCCGGGGAGATCCTGCATCCCAAGCTGCTTCCCGCATCGGCTCTCGACAGCCTGCGCCAGCCGATGACCGAATACAATTTTGCGGCGCAGTATCAGCAGGACCCGCAGCCGCCCGCAGGCCTGATCGTGAAGCGTGAGTGGCTCAAATTCTATCCCGAGAAAGACAAGCCGGAGGCCTTCGATCAGATTGTCCAGAGCTGGGACACGGCCAGCAAGGTGACAGACCTGTCCAGTTTCAGCGTCTGCACAACCTGGGGCGTTAAAGGGGGGCGCATGTACCTCTTGAGTGTCTTCCGGCGGAAAATGGAGTTTCCTGAGTTAAAGCGCATGGTCCGCGAACTTGCGAACCTTTGGAGCGCCTCGATTGTGCTGGTCGAAGACAAATCGTCAGGCACGCAATTGATCCAGCAGCTGCGCGCGGATGACTTTGCGCGCGTGCAGGCCGCACCCGCCAATATCGACGACAAAATCATGCGGTTGCGCGCCCAGACCCCCAAGATCGAAGGCCAGTTCGTGCTGTTTCCCGAAAAGGAGTCCTGGCTCGACGCCTATCTGCTCGAACTCACAACTTTTCCCAACTCCAAGCACGATGATCAGGTGGACTCCACGGTCCACGCGCTGGCCTGGCTCACGGAAGAGGCCACCAAGCCTGGGATGAACATCTTCCGGCTGGAACAGATGAGGCATGAACAGCGAATGCAAGAGCTGGCAGGCAAGAGATGACGCGGGTAAAGGTGCTCCGGGGCCTAGTCACGGGAGCACGATCTTTGGCAGGCGGGTCGCCATTCCGGCCGGCCCTATATCGAAGTGACCCGGGAAGAATTGGCAGCTGTTCTAAGTAACCGTGGGAAGCGCGTGGACTGAACGGGGGCTATCCGATCGGGATCTTATCCCGGTGCCGCAAGCTGCGCGGTTCGGCATGGGTTCGTCTCCGTTCCGGAAAAGGACGCTCCATTTCTGGTACGGCGCTGGCTTCCTGCGGGTCTTGTAAAAATGCGTTAGGTAGCGTCACGATTCCGTCCTACCCGTCAATAGCGATTTGATGTGATTTGAACCGGCCTCAAACCTCAAGGGGGCCGCGTTTTGACTTGGATTCTGGGCTTCAGAGCGCTTGGCTGGCACCTTCTTTCCCCCGCCAGAAATCGTCCGGTTGGGACACGGCTTGCCGGGCTATACCTGCGGTTTTCGGCAAAATGAGGGGTGCCCTCCTTCTTGGCGCTTGATTTTCCGTCGGTGGCGTATCATAAATTATGAACGCTTCCGGATCATAATTATGGAACGAATTTCCGCTATTAACGCCATCCGCGACGGCGCATCGATTGCCGGCACCGCACGGCGGTTCGGCGTCAGCCGCTCGACTTTATACCGCTGGAGGCGATGCTTTGATCGCGATCATCCCGTGGCTTCGCTCCGGCCAAGGAAGCGGGGTCCGAAGTTGCCGCGCTGGGATCCTAAGATCATCGATCTCGTTATCGACATCGTCGGCAGCCACGAAATCCCAGCACAGCCCACTTTGTTAGGGACGATACCAGCAAGACAAATACCGCCCAATCAGTGGGGACGCCGCCGGCTCACCAAGGCTCTGGCGGAACGGGGCATCGAGCTGTCGGAGGCTACCGCTGGCCGCATTCTCCGCCTGGCCAGGGAACAGATCGCACAAGAGCAGGAACGCAGGTCTCGCGATGCGATGGCCTCGCGGCGCCGCGAGACTCGAAAGGCGGCAAAGAAACTCGCCCGTGTCACCGAACGGCGGCAATTCGTGCGTACCTGGCTGCAAGAAAACTATCGTGGTTGCCTCACCACTGAGGAGGGTGGCCGGCGCATGGTTGAGGCGCTCGCCACCGGCGGTTTTAAATTCCACATCAAGGATCTCACGCCTGAGCTAGTAGCGCTGGCCGACGCTCACATCTTAAGGTACGAAAACTTCAGCGGTATCATCCCCGATGAGCTGGATTGGTTCGTTCGCGTCGCGCCACGCCAGTTGAGATCCGGAAGCTACGGGGAAGGGCATATCAGCAACACGCGGGTGGGCGCTCTTAACCACCTGGTGCACAATTGGGCGGCCGAACTGCAACGCCTCCCCGAGCAGCCAAGTAAAATAGAAGATCATCGGTAGCGGCCCCCATGGCTGAACTCATGGAGCAGCCTAAACCGAAACATCTAAGCAAGTGTGCTCCATTTTCCAATTTCCGTAGTCGAGTGCCCGAGACCGGTTCGAGACGTGCCACAGAGCAAAACTTCCTCACCGAAACGCCGTTACGCACTCGCCGGATCCTCCCCGGCAAGTCCGAACTTTTTCTCCTGCTCAGCCCAGGAATAAGGGAGGACTTTGGCAAGGCAGCTGACCGTCAAATCCGCAGGCGCCGTGCCATGGGCAATGGCGGCAATGATGCGCGGCGATACAAAGGCGAGGGAAGCGAGCAGGCGAATCTGCCGTTCACCCTTCCTTTCACGCTCAGCGATCTCCGATAAAGACGCCAGGTGACCCAGCCTGATCTCATCGATCCAGGAACGGGCCTTGGCGATGGCAATAAGCAAAACATCCCGGCGTTCCGGTGTCAGCGTGGCCTTCGCAGAGGGTTCATGGAGGATGCCTTTGAGGGCCGCAAAGCGTGGCGATGCCCAGGGAAGCGTTATTTTGACCGGCGGCTGGCCGGTATGAGCCATTTC
This sequence comes from Rhodomicrobium sp., assembly GCA_049579205.1. Taxonomy (GTDB): domain Bacteria; phylum Pseudomonadota; class Alphaproteobacteria; order Rhizobiales; family Rhodomicrobiaceae; genus Rhodomicrobium. Next base: position 5,656 of record JBAUNL010000031.1, read on the forward strand.
GCCGCCGCGGGCGGCCACAACGCCGCTCGGCGGAAGAAAGTGGACTTCCACCTCCTGAGATTTGATGGTCACGCGTTCGACATGGCGTTCGATCAGCGCGCGATCTGTCATCGCAGGCTCACTCTCACGGGAGGCAATCTGTTGGCGAACGCCATCCAGCACCAGTGCCTCAATCTCGGGCGCGGGCACCCGCGCAACTTGGCCGGCCTCGGTCTTTTGCCTCTGCAGAAGCGCGTGCGAGACATAGTAACGGTATCGCACGCCCCGCTTGTTGGCATGGCTGGGGCTCATGGGGTTGCCGCGGTCATCGAAGAGGAGGCCTCCAAGAATGGCCGGAGACCCCTTAAGCCGGACACGCCGCGCCACCGCGTTGGCGGCGAGCGTGGCCTGCACCGCCTCGAAGAGGCCGCGATCGAGAATAGGCTCATGCTCTCCGAGGTGCACCTCACCGCGATAAACGACCTTGCCGATATAGGTTCTGTTCTTGAGCAGATGGGCCAGAGCTCCGGCGCCGAAGCGGATATTCCCCCGAACGCGGCCATCGGCGAGGTGGCAAGCCCTGGTGCGGATACCACGCCGGTCAAGCTCTCCGATCAGAGCGCCGATTGAGCCAAGTTCTGAGTAGCGGGTGAAGATGAGACGCACGGTCTCGGCCTCCTCCGGCACAATGACAAGTTTCCTGCCGGAACTTCGATAGCCGAGCGGGGCGGGGCCCCCCACCCACAGACCTTTGCGCTTGGAGGCCGCGATCTTGTCGCGCACGCGCTCGCCAATCACCTCGCGCTCGAACTGCGCAGAGGAGAGCAGCACATTGAGCGTGAGCCGGCCCATGCTGCTCGTGGTGTTGAAC
>JBAUNL010000032.1:0-3657 GCA_049579205.1 Rhodomicrobium sp.
GCATGCCGCTTTTGTGGTTTCTCCGCGATGAATTAGGGCTAACCGGCACTAAATTTGGATGCGGAGCGGGACTATGCGGAGCCTGTACCATCCATCTTAACGGAACGGCAGTGCGGGGTTGTCAGACAACCCTTGGCGATGCATCGGGTGCCACGGTCACGACCATTGAAGGGCTGTCGCCAGATGGAATGCATCCGCTGCAGCTTGCTTGGCGATCGCTGAACGTTCCCCAATGCGGTTACTGCCAGGCTGGGCAGATCATGCAAGCTGCGTCGCTGTTGAAGAGCACGCCCAATCCCACAGATCAACAGGTCACCGATGCCATGTACGGCAATATCTGCCGATGTGGAACCTATCCGCGTATCCGTGCCGCGATCAAGCAGGCCACCGAAGGCTTGAAGCCTGCCGGGAAAGGAGCCTCGCTATGATTAATGACGGCGCTCTTATTCCGAAGATATCCAATGTCAGCCGCCGCGCATTGCTAAGGGCCGCAGCAGGATCGCTGGTCCTCGCCACGACGCTCCGGCTTGATGCGCGTTCTGAGGAAGCGGCGAAGTTCGCCGGTGAGGGGATGCCACACGGATTGCGGGACAATCCCAAAATCTTCCTTGCCATCGCTGACGACGGGACGGTCACTTTCACCTGTCAACGCTCCGACATGGGCCAAGGTGTCAGGACAGGGCTCACGCTGATCGTGGCTGACGAATTGGAGGCCGACTGGTCTCGCATGAAAGTCGAGCAAGCGCCTGGCGACGAAGAGAAATATGGTAACCAAGACACGGACGGGTCGCGCACAACGCGCCAGCATTTCCTCGCGATGCGCCGCATCGGCGCTGCCGGGCGGGCGATGTTGGAGGCCGCTGCGGCCGCGCAATGGGGCGTTCCGGCCATCGAAGTGAAAGCGAGCAATCACGAAGTTGTCCACGCAAAGTCTGGCCGCAAGCTCGGCTATGGTGCCCTTGCCAAAGCGGCTTCGTCGCTAACGGTTCCGGCGAGCATCAAGCTGAAGGATCCGGCCGATTTTCGTTATATCGGCAAGGGAAATGTCGGCATTGTCGATGGCTTCGACATTACTACGGGACGGGCCCAATATGGGATCGATACACGCCTCGACGGCATGCTCTACGCGGTCGTGGCGCGACCTCCCGTCTATGCCGGCAAGGTGAAGTCCTACGATGCCTCGGAAACGATGAAGGTGCCGGGCGTGGTGAAAGTGGTTCCGATAGAAGGGACGCCGCCTCCCTCGGAATTCATGCCCGTGGGCGGCGTCGGCGTCATCGCCAAGAACACTTGGGCCGCGATCAAAGGCCGCGAGGCCTTGAAGATCGAGTGGGAGGCCGGACCGAATGCTAGCTATTCATCCGGTAGCTACCGCGCCCGGTTGGAGGCGGCCGCCACGAAACCTGGCAAGGTTCTACGCAACAATGGCGATGTCGATGCGGCCATGGCAGGTGCCTCAAAACGCATTCAGGCCAACTACTACATTCCCCATCTTGCGCAAGCGCCGATGGAGCCGCCAGCTGCGGTTGTCCGGATCAAGGACGGAAAATGCGAAGCGTGGGGTTGCGTGCAGTCGCCGCAGGCGGCTCGCGACCGCCTCGCCAAGCGGCTAGAGATTCCAGCCGAAAATGTCGCGGTGCACGTCACCCTACTCGGAGGCGGCTTTGGCCGGAAATCGAAGCCTGATTTCTTTGTCGAAGCAGGGCTTTTAAGCAAAGCCATGGACGGCCAGCCCGTGAAGGTTACCTGGACCCGTGACGATGATCTCCAGCAATCCTACTATCATACCGTTTCAGTCGAGCGGCTTGAAGCGGGTCTTGATGCCAGCGGAAAGCCGGTTGCCTGGCTCCATCGGAGCGTTGCCCCCTCAATCGGGTCGACCTTCGCGGCCGGGGTCAAAAATGAGATCCCCATCGAACTCGGCATGGGCTTCGTCAACACACCATTTGCGCTCGCCAATGCCCGTTTCGAAAATCGGAGGCGGAAGCTCATACGCGCATTGGCTGGTTCCGCTCCGTCTCCAACATCCCGCGAGGCTTTGCGATCCAGTCATTCGTCGCCGAATTGGCGGCGGCGGCGGGACGCGATCCAAAAGACTATCTTCTCGAACTCATTGGCCCTCCAAGAAGAATCGATCCCTCCAGTATCGGGGACAAATGGAATCATGGCGAGGACCCTGCCCGTTACCCAATCGACACCGGCCGGCTTCGCGGTGTGATCGAAGCTGCCGCTTCCGGGATCGGCTGGGGCCGCACGATGCCAAAAGGGCATGGCCTCGGCATCGCCGGTCATTATAGCTTCGTGACATACGTTGCCGTGGCGGTGGAGGTTGCTATCGGAGACCAGGGCGAACTTGCGATCCGGAAGGCCGATATCGCCGTTGATTGCGGACCAAGGGTCAATCCCGAGCGCGTTCGCGCCCAGATGGAAGGAGCCTTCATCATGGGCCAGAGTCTCGCGATGCTGAGCGAAATCAGCTTCAAGGACGGCGCCGTGGAGCAGGGGAACTTCCAATTCCAAGCCAAGGACAAGCTTGAGAAATCCATGACATCATTTGCGGAAGGTCACCACTGCATAGGAGTTTCATGGAGATTTCTAAGCTCTGGATTGCACCTGAGCAAAGCCACAAATCAGCGTGTTGCTCGTGAAGCAGACGCTCGTGATTTTTGTGCCACACGTCTCAGTTGGGTCACAGGCGGTAGTTTTTGCAACGAAATCAATGTGTCCGCTAATCCTCCAGCAGCGGAAGAGATTGTTGCAACCGCGAGAACCGCGGTTTCGGGCCATAATCCGAAGTGTTCACCGATGAGTCCATTGAACTCGATGTCTCCGGCCATTGTCATCAGACGAGCCGAACACAGGCGTTTGCGTTTTCCGCGAGCGTTTCACCGCACCGCTGGAACATGTTTCTGGCTCGCCGAGGAGCGCCGAGAGTTTATAACCGTCAACCTCAACTGGCATTATTTTTGGCACAATCAATGTGCGACAGAGCTTCCCTGCGAATTGGAAGTTCCGTAGCTGGACGCGTTGTCTACGAGCATCGTGCCCGTCGTCCCGATTGCTCTTGTGCGGCGGAACGGTCCCGCGCGGCGTGCATACGGCTTGCCGCCTCCGGCGACACCAGTGTCGAAGCCGCAATATCGATCCCCATCTCCAAAAGATCTTCATTTTGTGAACCGCTTTTAGCTGCTTAGCTTTGGCTTCCTCAGAACTTTCTCCCACTGTTCTCCTACTGCTACCAGTCGCACCGAAGACAGCGCCGCCGCACTGCTCTGGCGGCTTTTGCGTTTCCTGGAAATTCAGCCAAACGCCAAAGAACAAAACCCGGCGCTGCGCATGCCAGGGTCTCCGACCACGCCGGGTCATTCGCGCCCCAGGATTTCGAATTTACCTCCCAACTGACCAGGGACGATCGCGCTGCGATTTGCGGAAGGCATCCTAAGGGGCGATCGCATATGACATCGCGAGCCTGGCGCGAATTGCTCCGGTCGGGCTTCTACTATCGCGATGCTCATCAAGAGGAGAAGTATCTAGAGCGGTTCCCGTTTTAGTTTACGCATATCTGGCGTGACGAAAGAAGTTTAAGCACTCCACGGGCGCGAAGCCATCCAAGAGTTTGCCGATCCGGTCCCAAAGGCTTTCGACCGAACGCTCTTT
>JBAUNL010000033.1:0-9163 GCA_049579205.1 Rhodomicrobium sp.
ACTCACGGTGAGCAAATCTGAGCAGCTGAACCTCCGGAACCGGACTCTTCTGCTCGGCGCAATGTCATCGGCTCACTGAAACCGAGACTCTCCATCGCGGCAAAAAAGGGCAGGCCTCCTCCCAGTCGGAGCTGCCCGGATCACCAGACTCGTCCATCGGACTGGTTTCCGGCATCTGGGTCGCGAGAAGAAGGGCGCATCCCGCAGTGCCAGTTAGAGCAAGAAATGCAGCGCGATTGCCTAAATGGTCGGTCAGATAGCCTGCTGCGTAACTTCGATGCTGGCGCGCGCTCGCCGCGAGCGTTTGGCCTGTCGGAGACATACAGTTTGTGGCACCTTCGGCCGCGGCGTTTGACGCGGCCTCGCGCGCCATTATGATTGCCTCACTCAATCGCGACCCAGATTCATGGCGAAGCTGCAAACCTCAAGGCATTCTACACCAGCCCCCGCTGTTGATAGGCTCGAAGAATTGTACGCGAAAGCCGCCTCGGCGCTGGCGGCTGCCCTCGACCGCTATCTCGACACTCGCGTTCCGCCGTCCCCTGAAGCGCGCTCCAAGTTTCGTTATCCGATCCTGCGGGTGATCTACCGCAGCGAGAAGCGTTTCCGGTCTCCCGCCCTTCGGGCCTTTGCCAAGCTGCAGAGGCCCGGCGTGTATGAGACGACGGTTACACATCCTCGTGCTTTCCGCGGCTATCTGTTGGAACAGCTCGGTCCCCTTGTATCGGAGTATGGTGCCGATATCGAAACCGGCGTTAGCACTCAAGAGATTCCCTATCCCTATGTGATCGAGCGTGCCGGGGAGATCGCGGGTGCGAACGTCTCCGCAGGCGAGCTCGCCAGCCATTTCCCGACGCCCAGGCTTTCCGCTGTTGGTGACGAGGTCGTGGACGGCTTGTGGGAGCGCAAAGAGGGTGAACCGTATCCGCTTGCGCTTTTTGATGCGGTCCGCACCGACTTCTCATTGCGCAGGCTTGTCCACTACACCGGAAGTGACTGGCGTCATATTCAGCGATGGATCCTGCTTACCAACTATCACCGTTACGTGGATCAGTTCTTGCGCTGGGGATCCGAACAGCTTAATCGCGGAGGCGCTTTCGACCGGCTCGTTTTGCCGGGCGATGTTATCATTCGCCGCGAGCACTCGCCCGGCGAGGCAGAGGCATTTATGGCCAGCTCGCAATGGCATCGCTACCAGATGCCGGCGTACCACTTAACAGCTGATGGAGATGCCGGCGTAACGTTGATCAATATTGGCGTCGGGCCGTCCAACGCGAAAAATATCACGGACCATCTGGCGGTCCTTCGCCCCAATTGCTGGCTCATGGTTGGCCATTGCGCGGGGCTCCGCGACAGCCAGGCGATCGGAGACTACGTGCTCGCCCACGCCTATCTCCGTCAGGATCGCATCCTCGATGATCTAATACCGCTCAGCGTACCGATACCAGCCCTCGCGGAAGTGCAAGTGGCGCTGCAGAAAGCGGCCGCGGCAGTCACCGGCCATGACGGCGATGCACTCAAACAACGGCTGCGTACGGGAACCGTCGTCACCAACGAGGACCGCAACTGGGAATTGCGCTTTAGGCAGGAAAGAAAGCGCATCAACCTTTCAAGGGCCGTTGCCGTCGACATGGAGAGCGGGACCATAGCAGCCCAAGGGTTTCGCCTTCGGGTTCCCTATGGAACGCTTCTCTGTGTTTCCGATAAGCCTCTGCATGGCGAGATCAAGCTTCCAGGAGCCGCGAGCAGCTTCTACGAGACGGCGGTTGCCCAGCATTTGAAGATCGGGCTCGCTGCTCTCGACTTGCTTAAGGGGAGCCGCGATAGCCTACATTCGAGAAAATTGCGGTCCTTTGACGAACCCCCTTTTCGCTGTTGACGTCCGCCGCCAGAAGCTGAGCTCGCCGCGGCCTATTATTCGCGTTCGCCGGGGATTATTATCTTCACCCATACCGAGGTGCCGACTGCCCTCTCGGGCCAGGGGATCGGCTCAAGGCTCGCGCGCGGTGCTCTTGAGCTTGTAAGGGCTGAGGGGTTGAAGGTGGTCGCCAAATGTCCCTTTATCTCGGCTTTCATTGCGAAACACCCGGAATTTGATAATCTCCTCTCTGAGGCACACCTGCTCAATACCACACTTTGATGATATTTGTCGGCGGCTCGCCGTGACCGGTCTTAAGCGCGAGAGGCGGCTCGTGCCGTTGATGGCAGCACTCGCCCCTATGATGATCCTGCCGTTACGGCCACGCATTAATGTGATGGAGAATTTGATGTTCCTTGCAGAAGTCTCTGAGTGCATCGACGGCGTGAAGTCAATCTCGGCGTCACACTGCAACTGTCGGCAATTGCGATGGGGCTCTCATGGATCGTTGACCCGTTCGCGCACCACTTCGACCTGATCCGTTACGCTGGGGCGGCCTATCTCGCCCTTCTCGGAATTCAGCAGCTTTTGTCCAAAACGCAACCGGCCGGAGAGGCAGCATCGTGTGAGCCTGGTAACCGCGCCTTCCGGCGTGGATTTGCGGTGGCTTTCGCAAACCCAAAAACATTGGTGTTTCATGCGGCGTTTCTGCCGCAATTTCTGACCAGCTCGGGGCAGAGCCAGGAGCTATGGTTGCTGCGGCAACTTTCGCGATCATCGCGGCGACCGGCGACAGCCTCTACGTCTTGTTCGCCTCGCGCATTCGCTCTGCCGTCTCGGGACGGGCGCAAAGGGTCGCCGCGAAGGCCTCAGGAACGATCCTGCTAGGCGGGGCTGGGGTCCTGCTTGCAATCAGGCGGTAAGAGCACAGTGAATCCGCTCCGGCTATTGATGGTGAGGGGGAGTGGGAGCGGAAACGCTCCATCCCGGAGCGGTTTCTGCTCCGGGGCCACAACCCGACCTTCCGCGGCCAACAAAAATGTAGTCGTTTTCTTCCTGGGTCGGCCCCAGGCGGACGAAACGATTTTCGAAAGCGTATGCCGATGTTGAACCGACTCAGGACGGGCTTTGGACCGCAGTGCGGGGCTAGGGCGGGCCTGGGCGCAAGCTCTTAATTAACTTTATTAATTTCCCACGATAATTCGTTTGCGCGCGGCATAGAGACTTAATCGGATCTCTATCTGCAAGGACTATGATCGTAGGCCGGGCGGCTGCGAAAGCGACTTCGGCTTGCCGGTGCAATCTTGAGCCTATGGGAACCTTGGACGGCGCTCAGCATTTTGAACATGGATTTTGGGAGGATCAACCCATGCGAACGGACAGAAAAACTGCGAGCGCGGCTCTGGCAGCGCTCTTCGTCACGGTCATGATGCCACTTAACAGCTTTGCCGCGAGCGAATACGCCGGTGAATGGAAGGTGAATGATACCGCAGGAAAGCCCTTCGAGATCACCCTGTCCCCGGATGGAGCCGCAGAGGCTACGCGAGGGGAGGGGATGAAAGGCACATGGAAAGAGGAGGGCAACTCCGCCGTGATCACATGGAACACGGGGTGGGTCACGAAGATCCGGGGCGAAGACGGTAGGTATAGGAAATCCGCGTATAGAAAGGGCCAGTCACCCGAAGGCGAGCCGGCCAACAGCTCCGATGCTCAAAAGATAAAGTGATTGCGCTGCGCCGCTGTTAAGTTCGCTCTCCCAGGTGAGAGATCGTATTGTTCGTTTCACTGTTTCACGTCGCAAGGGACGCACGGCATGCCAACCGGAACCGTCAAATTCTACAACTCCGCGAAGGGCTATGGCTTTATCCAGCCTGATGATGGCGGGAGGGACGTGTACGTGCATGCGAGTGCTCTGGAACGGGCTGGTATCGGGGGTCTCATCGAAGGCCAGAAAGTTACTTTCGACGTCGAGGTTGATCAACGCACGGGCAAATCCAAGGCGGCGAACATCCGGGAAGAGTGATCGGCAGGCTCGAACAGATGCATGGACGGAAGCCAAATTCTTCCGACACCTGAGGAAGCACCATCGGGTTCACACGTGTCGCCGCATGAAATGGAGCCATCCTTGCTTCACACGAGGAATGGCAGCAATAAATCCTGGCGTCTTGCGTTGTTAGGGCATTGCTAAAATATGCCCCGAATCAAAGCCGCGCTTTAGAAGCGCGGCTTTTTCATTTTTAAAGGAACGCACTTACCCATTAACGCGAGGCTTCGATGTCTTCGCGATCCTGCCAAAGTTTGACAGCTGCCAAAATCACGACAAACGCGCCGATGACGATATGGGCAGTCCTGAGCGGATCGCCGTAGCCAAGCTAATATGGCGAAAACGCCAGCCATACACCGGCGACCATCTCGAACGGTTCTTCCCAGCGGAGGTGGAACTGTGATTTCCAGAACCGCCAGAGCAACGATCACCAGCCCGGTGGCGACCGCATTTACGACTATCGCGTCCACTTCTGGATGCTCAAACCCTTAGCGTGCGATTTGAGGAAGATGTTCAAGTCTATATTGCCAGAACAAATTTCGAAGGTACTCTTAGCGGTTATGAAACTTCCGATTCATATTATAAATATGAGTTATTAGGTGAGGGTATCACAGGCTAAGCCACTGGAAATAAAAGAAACCTTTCGGATTTTGATTCCGCCATGCGGAGGTTCGAATCCTCCCACCCAGCCACGCAGTCCGGTCTCCGCTGCTTGGCTGCCCTGCCTGAAAAGAGCTTCGATATTTCAGTAAGTTAGGGTTTTATGGGGAGTCTCAGGCGGCTAATCCTCAAATTCTGGCTTGCCGCTCGCGGTGTTTTGCAGCGGCTATCTCTGCTCGCCATATTCTAATTTCCGTACTTGGCTCGCTGGAGACCGGTTCGAGATGGCGCTCGAGACGGGTCCGGACGGCTAATTGTCCTCCAAAACCTCGTCGATGCGGCCTAGGACCTGCGCGCCTCATAGGTACGCCTAATAACGAAAAGCTCTCTTCGTTGTAAAAAATGAAAAAATCACGGACGCCAGTGCCCGAAAGCGTGTCTGCAGAATCGGGCGGCCGCCTTTGCAACGGCTAGTTCATGGCAACGCCGGTCGCCGCATAAATCTTCTGCAACAGCTCCCGCCCAATCCGGCTTTCCATTTGCTTGTGTACCGGCTTCAACGCATCGATCCAGGCCTTTCGCTCCTGGTCTGTGAGCGTATGAAATTCTGTTTTGCCTGACTTGATCATCGCGGCCAATGCTTCATCGTTCTCCTTTTGAGAGATCTCGTTGGTATATTCGGTCGCCTCATTTACTGCCTTGTCCAGCTGAGCGTGAATATCGGCGGGAAGGCCGTCCCAGAATTTCTTATTTACAATCAGAGCATAGCCCAGATAGCCGTGCCTTGTGAGGGTGGCATATTTCTGAACCTCGTACATTTTCTGGGTGAACATGTTCGAGGGCGGGTTCTCGGTGCCATCGACGACGCCGGTCTGCAGAGCCTGGTAGACCTCGGAGAAGGCCATGACCTGCGGCAACGCTCCAAGCGTTTTCATCTGCGCTTCAAGTACTTTCGAGGACTGGATCCGCATCTTCAGGCCGAGCATGTCGTCCGGCGAGATAAGCGGCCTGTTTGCCGACATGATCTTGAAGCCGTTGTCCCAAAAGGCGAGACCGAGGATGCCTTTGCTTTCAAGCTTGTGAAGGAGTTCCTGGCCGACAGGCCCGTCGGTGACTTTCCTCAGCGCTTCTTTATCATGGAAGATGTAGGGAAGGTCGAATGCTTCGAATTCCCTGGCGCCGAGTGGACCGAACTTGGAGAGCGACGGTGCAAGCATTTGCACTGCTCCTAGCTGCAGGGCGTCCACCTCTTCATTGTCCTTGTAAAGCTGGGAGTTGGGGTAGACCTCGACCTTTACCTTGCCGCCGGTATATTTCTCAGCAAGCTCCTTGAACCTGTTCGCTCCCTTCCCTTTTGGCGTGTCAGGGGCAACGACATGGCTGAATTTGAGGATGATTGGCGCTTGCGCTGCGGCCGCGAATGGGAATGCAAATGCCATTACAGCGGCCGTAATCGCAAAGGCAGACCTGATGCTTGTCATTTTGGATACCGTTTGCTCTTCCTTCAATCTTTGAAGCACGAGCAAAGCAGAATATGCCGGAGGCCGCCATTAGACGGCAGTAGCGTCAGCTCGGATTTGGCTGTACTGCCGGCTGGTATTACAGGGCCTATTCCCCTGGCTTTGATGGGCGCGAATAGCGGCGTCCATAGTTGTCACTCCTTTGTCCGTCGCGGCGGCAAATCCTAGATACTCGCCGATCCCAAAGGCTTCCTCGGTAGTACGTAAGAGCGATAGTGATTGTAGGAGCCGGGGTCTTCGATGCCCCTGGGACCATGGACGCGTAGGGCGTGGGAAGCCGAACGGTAGCCTGGCCTCGGTGACAGAATTTCTTGGCCGTGAATCGAATGACTTCGTCGAAAAGGTCCCCACCTTGTCAATGGTCGACAGCAAGAACGTATTGCAGGCAGTGATCGTTGACGGCAAGCTGATCCGGGAGGCGCGCCGGTGCGCCGATGTATGGCGGAGCCTGCGAGAGCTCGGGGGCATTCGCAATTCCCACGCCGAAAGGGTGCTGGCTAAAGAGCGAGCGGCCTGGGCGGAGCAATTGCAGCGGGAACAGGAGGCTTGCGATCAGGCGCGAGTTGAAAACTCAGCCGCGACTGTCATCATGGCCCCAACGACGGCCGTCGAGCCAGCGGAAGCCGAACCGAAAGGCTCGTCGGACGAGCCTTATATCGAGACCCCCCGCTGCACCAGCTGCGATGAATGCACACACATCAACAACAAGATGTTCGCTTACGATGCGAATAAGCAAGCCTACATCGCTGATCCCGACGCGGGAACGTATCGGCACCTGGTGGAAGCGGCGGAGAGTTGCCAAGTGGCCATCATCCATCCGGGTAAGCCGCGCAATCCGAATGAGCCTGGCCTCGAGGAGCTGATGAAGCGCGCCGAGACTTTCCTCTAAGCGTGATACCGTATCGCAGGGGGAACCCGCTTTGAGCCGAATGATACGCTCTGGCGCAACTTCGAGCGTGTCATTTGATCTATCGCAAAGCAATTGAGGCTGATGCGGTAAAAGATGTCAATGTGCGCAGGATAAAGGCTATGCTAATCGAAGTTTTGCGCCAGGAACACCGTAACATTGAGAAGTTGCTCCTCGTTCTTGAGCAGGAGCTGAGTATCTTTGATCGCGGTGAGCGGCCCGACTACGAAGTAGTTCGTGCGGTCATCGCCTATTTCCAAGACTATCCCGACCTTTATCATCATCCGCAGGAGGACCTGGTATTTACGAAGCTGAAAGCGCGCGATTCCGCGTCTGCTGCAGCTATTGGCGATCTCACTGCCGAGCACCGAAAAGGAGCTGACCGCTTACGCCGGGTTGCACAGGCGGTCGAGGGCGTGCTGATGGACCGGGAAGTTTCGCGGCAAAGCATCGATGAAATCATTCGCGATTTCATCGCGCAGGAGCGGCACCATATGGCCATGGAAGAACGTGAGTTCTTTCCAGCCGCAGAGAGAACATTGCAACCTGAGGACTGGGTGGAGATCGCTTCAGCGCGATCGACCGGCCAGAGTGACCTGCTATTTAGTGAAAGCGTCGAGCACAGGCTTGCCGCCGCCCGGAAGCATATCCTGCAGTTGGAGCAGGAGTCCGAAGCGGAGCGCTTCGGGGTTCAGTCGCGTCCCATGAATAGCCGGTAGCAATGGGTTGATCCCGGCCAATGAGGCAAAGCCCTGCTAGAGAGCGCACAAAAATCGTGTCAGGAGAGCGGCATCTAAGAAGCTGGCCCAATCCGCCGCCCAAATACAAAAAAGCCCGGCAAGGATCACTCCCGCCGGGCCGCATAGGATAATATCAGGTGATGCAAATACCAGCGGGTTTTCCCTGGTTGGCACTCAAGTCCCGGCTGTAAATTAGCTGCGCGGCTACGGATTTCGCTAGAACCTTATCGCCCGTATCGAGGCCCTTTACCGTCGCCCTCGATCGAGTTGTCGACCGGAACTTCGTTTGTGCTCCACAACGTGCCCCGGTAGAAGCGGCCGGGGTCCTCCTGAATATTCGACGCAAGCGCAGCGTGGGCGTCGCCCGCTTCCGACCCCTATCGCATCACGCCAAGCTCTATGGGTATTGGCTTACGAAGCGGCGCTCCCGTAGACTACCTGCGCGCAGTGAATTGGACCCCGCCGATATTCCAGAGTTGCTCCCCTATCTGATCATCGTCGGAAAGGAGAGTAATCAGTTCCGCTACCGGCTCGTCGGGACTGCCGTTGTGCAAGCTGTCGGGTACGATGCCACCGGGAGCACCGTCGGTTCATATTTGTTGGCACCGAAGCACGCCTTGGAGGCGCAAGCGATATTCGAACGCGCCTTCACTCTCGCTCATCCAATCTTCGCCACGGGCGGGTTCATTTTGAAGTCAGGTGCCGACGCCACTCTGTCGCTGCTCGTATTGCCGCTTTCCGATGATGGGGCGGCGGTGAATATGACCATCTCCACGCTCGTCGCCCGCTTCGATGCCCGGCGCATGGCCAGCCGCGATTGGCTGAGCGGAATGCCGATTAAGGTATGCGATATTGTTGATGTCAGGAGCGCCGAACATCTCGGGAAGCTCTGTCTCGAATGGGAGCAGCGGTTGAGTTCCGGACCCGCAAATGAAGACCTGTGCCATTCTATCCTCGCGCAATCCACGCCTCCCATCCCGTGAGGGGGCCTATGAATTTGTAGCATCACGCCAAGGAAGCGGCAGGAACCGGTTTCCCAGCTCCTGTTGCGAGGCGGTGAGACCTACCTTTGTTTTCGTTACTGATGGGACCGGTCAGCAAAAAAGCCCGGCAGTGATCGCTCCCCGCCGGGCCGCAGTGAGTATAATATCAGGTGATGCAATTATCAGCCGGCTTCCCCTAGTTGGCACTCAAGTCCCGGCTGTAAATTCAGGATACATCCCTTTTCTATCAGGTTTCTTAATGCAAGCCCTGGGGCCGGTTCCGGAGCTTTCCAGATTTGAAAAAAGCGTACCGAGCCGTGACCAAAGGTGGCTTTAAGCTTCCATGTTGTGGTTGTTGAAGATCCAGCTTCGGTAAATTCAGCGCCGCTTTGAACTTACTGCCATCGATCGCAACGCTGGCCTTGGTGAGGAGCCCCAGCTTGCGGCAAAGCTCTACGAAGCGCGCGCAGACTTTGCGGATGGCTGGGCCATTGTCTTTGCGGAAATCGGC
>JBAUNL010000034.1:0-9146 GCA_049579205.1 Rhodomicrobium sp.
TGCGATCGCTGTATTGCCGCTCGGACGGCGTGCGTTGTCGTGGCGCTGCCGTGAAGTATCTGTCCCATAACCGCTCCCGAAGTTTGGGGTCAGTTAGACTGATTCCATCACACAGTGGGACTAAACACCTAGTAAACATCGGTCTGGAAACGCTTTGCTTTTTTCAGATCCGCGATGAAGGCCACGGCCTTGTCGGGGGTAAAGCCGCCCTGCTCGCAAGCAATATCCGCCAGCGTCCGCTCCACGTCCTTCGCCATATGCTTGGCGTCACCGCAGATATAGAAATGCGCGCCCTCCTGGAGCCACGCCCAAACGTCGCGGCCGGTTTCGCGCATGCGATCCTGCACATAGAACTTTTTGCTGCCGTCACGCGACCAGGCAAGCGAAAGCCGGGTCAGCAACCCTGACGCCTTCATTGCGTTCAGCTCTTCCTCATAGAAGAAGTCATAGGCGCGGCGCTGATGACCGAAGAAGAGCCAGTTCTTGCCCTGAGCGCCAATTGCGTGCCTTTCCTGGAGGAAAGCGCGGAAAGGCGCAACGCCAGTCCCAGGCCCCGCCATGATGATCGGCAGCGATGGGTCCTCTGGAAGGCCGAAATTATGAGCTTTCTGCACGTAGCCTTTCAAAAGCGCAGCGGGCTGGACGCGAGAGCAAAGATGCGTGGAGGCGCAGCCAAGGCGTAAGCGGCGGTTGACCTTGTAACGAACGCTATCGATGGTCAGCGAAAGCTTTGAAGGGGAAATTTTTGGCGAAGAGGAAATGGAATAAAGCCGCGGTTGCAGTGCCTCCAAAGATTCGAGAAAGGCTTCGATACTTGGCCGCACGCCTTTGAACTTATGCAAAGCGGCCAAAACATCGAGAGTGGAGGCGTCGCCGTCAGGATCTTGGCCGGAGGCGAGCGCTTTCGCCTTTTGGCGGGTTTGTCCGCCCGTAAGGTACGAAAATAGCTGGAAGAGGGAATCCGGCGCAGGGCTTAATGAATAGTCCTGTGCGAGGATCTTTGCCAGAGTGCGGCCGTTTTGCTGCTGCTCGGGATCTGCCCAAAGCGTTGCGAGGACCTCACGAACAAGGGCAGGGTCATTCTCGGGAAAAATTCCGAAAGAGTCGCCAACGCCATATTCAAGGTGGGCCGGCAGGCCGAATTCGATATGCCAGCAATCCTTCTCAGATCCGGACCTGGTAAGCCGGCGGCGATCGAGAAAGACTACGTCCACCGGATTATCGCGCGACGTTCCGGGCTTGGAAGTGTTCTCTGCCGGAGCCGCTGTTGCCTGCTTCACCGTCAGGGTGGAAGCCGATCCCGCCGGTGTGGCATCCATCTCGGCGTAGAGCGCTTTAAGCATCCGGGACGTCTCCTTGCCGCCCGGCACGCAAAGATTGAGCCTTGCCTCCTTCCTGTCGGCGATCGCGCCAGAGTAATCCCGGCAATTGTAGCCGCATTGCCCGCAATCCTGCTGGGCCATCGCCGCCATCATGCGCCTCCGCAAGGGCTTGCCTTCCGCCAAGCCCATCCGCTCCGGAAGCGGGATGGTTTGATCATGCCACGGCGCATCGTCATCGTCAGGTTCTGCTGGAATGGCGCTGTCAGGCGCGAGCGTAGGGATCGCAGCGACGCCGCCGGCAGCGGCGCGCTCAAGGGCGGTGAAGCCAGAGAAGAAGCCGCTCAGCCAAGCGCGCTGCTCATCCGAGAAAGGGGCGGTTTCCGGAATGAGGGACGGCGTCTTGCCAAGCACTGGTGTCATGTCAGTCATGGCAGCACCGGGGCCGGCTCACACTTGTCCTGTCCGCCAAAGGCGTCTCATTCATGCGCAACATCCTGCGCCGCCACTGCCTGAAGCTCCGCACTCTCGCAGCGGCGAGTAATATCGGCGAAGGTTTCCTCAGGGCCGGAGCGTCTGTGCGTATAAAATCGCAAGAGGCGCTCAATAATCTTAGGGGCGTCCTCAGCCTTCACATCCCGCGCAACTTCCTGCCCCAGCCTCGCGTCGGGGCCGAAGCCGCCGCCGGCATAGATGTGATAGCCCTCGACTGTGTCGCCCTCATCCGAAACGGCGACGCGCGCGGCGAGTAGGCCGATGTCGCCGATGTAGTGCTGCGCACAGGAGTTGGGGCAGCCTGTCAGGTGGATGTTGACAGGGCTGTCAATCGATATTCGCGGTTCGAGGTATGCCGCTATCGCTTCTGCATGTCCCTTGGTGTCCGACGCGGCGAAGCGGCAGCCGGTATTGCCGGTGCATGCGATAAGCCCGGCCCGGATCGAGGTAGCTCGCGCAGGTAGTCCGATCTCTTCCAACGCGGCTTCCACCGCTGGCGTTTTGGCTTCCGGAACACCTGAGATTAGCAAATTTTGCCAAACCGTAAGCCGGATGTCGCCATCGCCCATTTCGCGCGCTATTTGCGCTACGCGCTGCATTTGGCGCACCGTGATCTTGCCCACTGGTACTGCCATACCCACCCAAAGTAGGCCGGGCTCCTTCTGCCGATGCACGCCGATATGCGAGAGCCGGTCGAACGCGGGCTGCGGCTCCAGGGCTTCGCCTTTCACACGCAGCAGGGGGCCGCCAAGCTTCTCTTCCATGGCCGAAAGAAACTTTTCGAAACCCCAATCGTCGAGCACATATTTGAGCCGTGCCTTAGTCCGGTCGGTGCGATTACCGCTATCGATGAAGAGACGCACCACCGCGTCAGCGACGCGCGTCGCGTCGGCCGGCTTTACGATCACGCCGGTATCGCGTGCGAAATCTTTGTGTCCTGTGATGCCTCCCAGAGCGAGCCTGAAATAAACGCCCTGCTCGATGCCGAAGCCTTCGCGCACACGGACTGCCTGGAACCCAATGTCGTTCGTGTCTTCCAGCGTTGGAATGCGGCCTGCGCCGTCGAAAGCCACGTTGAATTTGCGCGGCAGGCCATAAAGAGCGCGTTCGTTCAGGATATGGAAGTGCCACTCACGGGCAAAGGGGCGCGTATCGATCAGTTCTTGCGGATCGATACCCGCGGTCGCCGTGCCGGTAACATTGCGGATGTTGTCGGCGCCGGAGCCGCGTGAGCAAAGCCCGAGATCCTGGACGGCCTCCACGATCGCGACCGCATTCTTGGCTTCGATTTCGCGTATTTGCAGGTTGGCGCGGGTGGTCACGTGCGCGTAACCGCCTCCGTAACGTTCCGCGATGCCGGCAACGCCGGCCAATTGCCAATGATTGAGAATGCCGTTCGGAATGCGCAACCGGCACATATAGGCAATTTGATTGGGCGCCACATAAAACAGGCCGTAAAAACGCCAGCGGAAATTATCAGGAGGCTTCGGGAACTCGTTCTGAGCGGCCTGATCTTTCAACCGCTCATACGCGTCGAAGGGATGCCCCTCACGCTTCCATTTCTCCGGATCCGAGAGCTTGCCGCCCGCCTCGATGGCACGGTTCTGCGCTGCAATGTGCGGCGCGTCCGGTCCCTGTGGTTCAGAAGCTCCGCCTTCGGCCGCTCCATTTGACTTGGCGCCCTTCGCCAGGGCGAGGCCGGAAGCGAATCCTTCAAGGTAGTGCTTTTGCTCAGTGGTGAATTCCGCCGTCATAATGACCTCACGCCGCGATCACACTTGGAGCGGCGCAATTGGAATTGCTCTGGCTCATTCTGCAGCGGCAGGGATTCCCGCAGTCATGGGAACTTGAGACGCCGGCCTTCCAGCTCCGTTTACGCGCAAATACGCACCCGCCATGAATATCGCGCCCGCAATAGCATTGCCGAGCGTGACCCAGCCGAGGTTGTAGAACATGCCTTCGACGGTTACGCTTGCGGGATGGTTTCCGAGCAGCGCGACCGCGAAGATCGTCATGTTCGCGATGCTGTGCTCGAAGCCGCAGGCTATGAAGGCGAAGAGGCACCAGAATATCAGGATGCACTTGGCCGCGTCGCTCGTCACGCGAGCGCTGGTCCAGATTGCCAGGCAAACGAGCCAGTTACATAGAATGCCGCGTGCCACCAGCGCTTCGGGCGCCGAATTCATCTTGTATGCGCTGACGTTAAAGATCAGGTCGGCGCCTTGCTTGAGGATTGCACCGCCGCCGCCAGCGTAAAAAAGCCAAGCCAAAAGCGCGGACCCCGCCAAATTACCGATCCACGTCAGAATCCAGGAGGCGCATAAGCCGCTAAGGCCTACCGACCCCCGCATGAGCCCTATGGTCATCATCATGGTGTGACCAGTGAAAAGCTCTGAACCCGCGAAGATGACAAGCGTCAGCGCAACGCCGAAGGAAGCGCCCATGGCAAGGCTTCTTACGGAAGGATCGATGGTTTGCCCGATACTGAAAATCAACAAAATCCCGACGCCGACATAGGCGCCCGCCATCATGGAAGCGATCAGGAAGCCCATCGGATTGCTGCGCATCGCCTGAACCTTGCCAGCCGCAAGATCGGCGAAATAGTCGATTGTCTTCTGGTACACGGTCATATCCTCCGTGAACATTCGCCTGGAGAGGTTTTCAAGCGCCGCCGTTTTCGGATTCGCTTGCGTTCACGGCGGCGGAGGGTTCTAGGTACAATCCAGCAAATTATGTGCCAGAAGCGTGCCTTCTTCATTGGCCGCGGAATGCACTGCCGATGAAAGGGAATACAGTAAAAACTGCACGCTCCGCTTGCTTTTCGAGACCGGATATGTTGAGCAATCGCCGGCGGCGGCGCTTATCAGACGGGCAAACAGACTACGGGAGCGGCATTCATAACTACCCGCCTGGGCCGCTTGCTCTCCTATTTTTCCGCGAGGACCTCAGCCGCTCCAACTGGCTATCCCACTGAGAGCGGCAAACCGGCCTGGCCTCCAAAGACGATAAATCGGTAAATGCCATGAAATCGCCGTAACAGTTGTGGCGGTTAGGTCACAAGACCCTATATCAAGCTGCGCTTCAGACGGGATGGTTAAATCCGCGATGCTTCTTCCAAAAATTCGGCCGCACTATCCAAGACCCCCAAGATGGGGCAAACTTCCAAGATCTCAGCTTTTTGGTGCCCTGCTCATGACTTTTGCACTCACTTCTGCCGTCGCCGGCCAAACCCCCACGCCAGGAAAACTTGCCTTCCATGGCAAGCTTGACAATGGTCTAGAGGTGGTGGTTGTCCCTGACCGGCGCGCGCCCGTCGTTACCCACATGGTATGGTACCGGGTCGGAGGCGCGGATGAACCCTCAGGCAAATCCGGCATCGCGCACTTCCTCGAACATCTGATGTTCAAGGGCACCGAAAAGATTCCGGCTGGCGAATTCTCGAAAATCGTCGCTCGCCTTGGCGGCCAAGACAACGCATTCACGTCGCAGGACATCACGGCCTATTTTCAGCGCATTGCGAAGGAGAAGCTGCCTCAGGTTATGAGCATGGAGGCCGACCGTATGGCAAACCTCCGGCTTGATGAGAAGGAAGTGCTAACCGAGCGCAAAGTCATCCTCGAAGAGCGCCGCAGCCGGGTTGACAATGATCCGGGATCGCTCTTACAAGAGCAGATGATGGCGGCGATGTATGTCGCCCATCCCTATCACACCCCGGTCATCGGCTGGGAGACGGAAATCCGAAAGCTCAACAGGATCGACGCGCTCGCGTATTACAAGCGGTATTACGCCCCCAATAATGCAATTCTCGTCGTCACCGGCGATGTGGGGCCGGATGAGGTCATGGCGCTCGCCAAGGAAACCTACGGCAAGATCCCTGCCAATCCGGAAGTGGGCGGCCCCCGTGTGCGCCCTGCCGAGCCAGAACCGCTTGCCGAGCGTCGCATCGTCCTCCGGGACGCTCGCGCCGGTAAGGCCACGTTTGAGCGGTTCTATCTTGCCCCGAGCTTCACGACGGCGGAGCCCGGTGAAGGCGAAGCGCTTCAGATCCTCGCCCGCATAATCGGCAGCAGCAACACGAGCCGCATCTACAACACGCTCGTGCGCGACGAGCAGAAGGCGTCAAGTGCAAGCGCCTGGTATACCGGACTTGGCCTCGATAGCGGCCGATTTGGCTTCTATGCGGTAGCAGCCGGTGATGCGAAACTTGAGGACATCGAGGCCTCAATGGACCGGGTCATTGACGATCTTATCGCTGGCGGGGTCACGCAGGAAGAGCTTGACCGCTCAAAGACTGGCGAGATCGCAAACCTGATCTATGCCTCAGACAGCCAGCAGGCCCTTGCACAGGCATACGGCTGGAGCCTCGCAACGGGGCGGACCGTCGAGGATGTCGAGGCCCGCCAGGAACGCTTGAAAGCCGTAACGCGAGAGCAAGTGCAGACGGTTGCTGCGAAATATTTGGACCGCAAGCGTTCCGTCACCGGCTATCTCATCCCGATTCCTTCCAAGCTCGCCAAAGTGCAGGTGATCCCTGCTGGCGACGGCGGAACCTTCCATTAAGGATACAATTGCACATGAGCAGCTACACTATCGGCGGCCGCTTGATAAAGCTCGCCGCCACAGCTTCCGCCGCCGTCCTCTCCTTTCTGTTTTTGGCTTCCATTCCAGCGAACGCGATGAAAATCGAAAAAGTAACCACTGCAAAAGGCATCGAAGCCTGGCTCGTTGAAGATCACAGCCGTCCAATTATCAGCCTGCAATACGCGTTTTCCGGGGGAGCGTCTCAAGACCCGGATGGCAAACCCGGCGTCGCCACCTTCGTATCGGGCATGCTCGATGAGGGTGCGGGAAATCTCGATTCCGAGGCTTTCCAGACCCGGCTCGAAGATCTCGCGGCCAAATTTAGCGTGAGTGCCTCCCACGATCACATAACCGGCTCTTTCTCAATGCTTACGCAGAACCGCGACGAATCGCTGAAGCTGCTGCATACGGCGCTCACCTCCCCGCATTTCGCGGCAAAGGATGCGGAGCGCATTCGCGAACAGATTGTCGCAAGCTTGCGTATGGAAGAAAAGGACCCGAATAAGGTTGCGGCGATTGAGTGGTTCAAGCTTGCCTTCGGACATCATCCCTATGGCCGCCCCACCAGCGGCACGCTTGAAAGCGTCGCGGCAATTACCCCTGCCGATCTCCACGCCTACGTCCAGAAGATGTTTGCGCGCGATAACCTCAAAATCGCTGTCGTTGGCGATATAGACGCAAAGCAATTAAGCGCCGCGCTTGATAGCGTCTTCGGCGATCTCCCTGCAAAGTCGGAGAGGAAACCGGTGCCGGATGTTTCCTGGCAGGACTCGCCGGTGCAAAAAGTGGTGCAATTGCCTAACCCGCAGTCGGTTGTTCAATTCGGTTTCCAAGGCCTGAAGCGCAGCGATCCCGATTTCATCCCCGCCTACATTCTAAACTATGTGGTTGGTGGCGGTGGATTCTCATCGAAGATGATGCAAGAGGTGCGTGAAAAGCGTGGGCTTGCGTATTCCGTATATACCTATCTTTATCCGCTCGAACATGCTGGGATTTTCGCCGGAGGAGTGGCGACCGAAAATAAAAGCGTCGTGGAATCACTCGATCTCATCAAAGCCGAACTCGCCCGTGCAGGGCGTGAAGGGCTCACGGAACAAGAACTCCGGACGGCTAAAGACTACCTAATTGGCTCGTTCGCATTACGCTTCGACACCAGCGGAAAGATCGCGGCACAGCTCTTGGCAATTCAGCTCGACAATCTCGGCATCGACTATATTGACAGGCGCAACGGTGAAATCGAAGCCGTGACCGTCGAGGACATCAAGCGAGTAGCCAAACGCCTGATGGAACACAAAAACCTGATTGTGACCATTGCCGGAGAGCCAGAAGGCGTCAAGGAAGTGGGGCTGTAAGGTCCGTTAGACATTTACCGAATCACCGAGGTTCCTCTTTCTTCGAAGGAAGAATCTGCGACAGCGTCTTACGTTCGAAACGGCTTCGCGGGATTGGGCTCGAAGCTTTACCTCTCATCGTGGTGGCGAGGCTGAAGTCCATGTCGAACCATGAGAACGACCGCTTGCGAGTCTTTTCCGATGGAGTTTCCGGCTGGATGGCTTTACCGCAAATGATATATCCGGCTGAATTGACCAAATCGATTCCCTGAAAGATCGCGCTCAAGAGCAGCCTTGGCAGCATCGAAGTCTGCGACCTTGCAGAACACTTCCATCGTATTCCCTCCAGTCGAGCCGCCATCACAATGCCCAAGCCCCAGCCATCCTAGATGGTTGTCCAACAAATCTTCGGCGGCGTGACGAAATGTCAAGTCTTTCGCATCGCCAAATCCATCGATCTGATATTCGACCACAAGCGTTTGATGGCGGGAGGGCGGGATCGGCCGATAGTCTGCCAGCCGCGCCTCTTTCTGCAAATTTCGGAGTAGCTTCTGGGCTTGGCTATCGTCTAAAATCGGGTGGTGGCGCACCTGTCCTCTTGTTCCGCATTCACCCCAATGTTCGAAAACCTCTTTCTCGCGTGCCCACGCTTCCCGGTAATGAAGCCGTCCATCGATCCGCCGATAAAGCTTGAACAGCCGCAGCGGTACTCGCTTTGGAGTACTTTCAGCCTTGGCAATTGTCGCTGCCTCTTCGGGGCGCACTTCAACAACGCGCCCTGACCCTACGATCACCGAATTAACCGGCGCAAAACTAATCACTGGGCGCTTTCCCGGCGCGCCATAGATCAGGAAAATGGAGCTTACCGGCTTGATCTCTTGAGGCGGCGACTCTCGAATCTGCGATTTCGCTTGTTCAGCTAGAACCTGCAAACGTGTGCGTTCTTCCTTCGTGAGCCGCGACTGTGCAACCCGCACGAGGCACTCCTTAACCGTATCCGCAAGCGCATCCGTGCGCGCTCCCCAATCTGGGAGTGCCAGACGAACATAGTCTATCGGACCTTCGATAAAATAGGTGCGATCATTTTTGAGGTAGCTTCGACGGTAGCGGAGAGAGGCCTTGGTGAGGGGGTGGTATGCGAAGACGCCAATCGATAGGCGCGCTATATTCGCAAAATCAGGATAAGTGTCAGCAAGTTTGGTCAAAAGTGAGCCATAGGTACTTACGATTTGTCGGAGGCTTTCCGAAGCTTCTGCTGACACAGAAATGCAATTGAGCGATATCTTCATCGTTAGGCTAGGTGTTTAGTCCCAGCATGTGGTGAATGGGGTCGAGCCTGAACTGATCCGGGTTTTCTGTCCAGCATTTGCAGATGCATTCGTGAGGCGTCAGCCCTCGAAGGGTTTTCAGCCGCTTCGCG
>JBAUNL010000035.1:0-7174 GCA_049579205.1 Rhodomicrobium sp.
ATGGTCGATCTACGGTAAGACGATCCCCCAGCTCTTCCTGGAGCGAGTTCAACAGCGGCCGGATCAAATTGCTTTTCGCTACAAGGATCTTGGTCTCTACCAGGAAGTGAGTTGGAAGCGTTATTTCAACGAGGTTCAGGCCTTTGCGCTAGGACTTGCGGCACTTGGAGCCGAACGGAGAGATCGCGTCGCGATCATGGGCGACCCGTGCTTCGAATATTTCATCGCGGACATGGCAGGCCTTTGTCTTGGCGCGACCACCTACGGCATCTACACTACCTGTTCCCCCTCAGAAGTGCGCCACCAGCTGGAGAATGCGGGTGCCAAGATCTTCATCGCTGAAAATCAGGAATATGTCGACAAAGTGCTCGAAATCGAGGGTCCATCAAGCGAGCTGAAGCATATCATCGTCGCCGATATGCGCGCGATGTTTCTGTATCGGGACAACCGAATTGTAAGCTTCGCCAGAGTCCAGGAAGTTGGGCGAGCCGTGCTTGCCAAGAACCCCTCCTTCTTTGGAGACAGCGTCAAAACGATCAAGCCGGAAGACATAGCCGTGTTCGTTTACACCTCCGGCACAACTGGCCCTCCGAAGGCAGCCATGCTTACTCATCGCGATCTGATGACTGGGATGGTTCACACTTACCTCGAAGGCTTTCCGGAGCTGGAGCATGGACCGCACAGGATTGTCACGCATTTGCCGCTGGCACATCTCGTCGAGCGGTCGATGAGCCTATGTCTGATGCTGATTGCGGACGTCATCCCGCATATCGGCGAGGAGCCGGGAAATCTCGGCGAAGTCCTGACCGAGGTAGAGCCGACTTTCTTTCACGCGGTCCCCCGCATTTGGGAGAAGATCGCGTCCCAAATTCAAGTGAACATTGAACGCAGCGACGTTCTGAAGCGCACCAGCTATCGCCTCGCAATGGATATAGCCCGCCTTCATGCAAAATACCGTTGGTCGAAAAGACGGCCCCCTCTTGCGCTGGATCTGCTGTACCGGCTTTCCCGGCTCATGGTCTTCACTCCAATGCTTACGAAGGTTGGTCTCCAAAAGCTTAGTGCTGCTCTGACGGCAGGGGCATCCATCCCGGCGCCCGTACAAGCGCTGTGGCAGATTTGGGGAGTGAATCTGCGCAACCTCTACGGCATCACTGAGCACACCCTCGTTCTTTGCCAGCGAGGCAGCTTTCCCGAGCCGGGGGACGCAGGACTTCCGCTTTTTCCCAAAGAAGTGCGTCTTGGCCCCGACGGCGAAATCCTCGTGCGTGGTCCGGGAATGTTTGCCGGATATTGGAAGAATGAGGAAGCAACCCGCCAGGCCATTCAAGACGGATGGTTTTACACGGGCGATGTCGCCGAACGCCGCGAGGATGGCCGCTTCCGGATTGTAGACCGCAAGAAGGACATCATGGTCACTCTTGGAGGCAAGAACATAGCTCCGAGCGAGATTGAGAATCTGCTGAAGTCGAGCCCCTATATCAGTGAGGCGATCCTTTTCGCTGATGAAAGAAAATTCCCAACCGCCCTTATAGAAATCGACGCCGACACGGTCTTCGAATGGGCGCGCCACCACGGCGTTCTCTATACGAGTTTCACCTCCCTCGCACTGCATCCTGATGTCGTCGATCTGATCGGCAAAGAGGTAGAGAACGCAAACAAACAACTCGCCCGTGTCGAGCAGGTGAAAAAGTTCAGGATCATTCCGAAGGAGCTTGACCCCGAGGAAGGGGACACAACCCCGACCCGAAAAGTGAAGCGCCGCCACATCTATGAGATGTTCAAGGATATCGTCGAGGAAATGTATGGGGAGCCTTCGCAGCTTCCGTTCGACGTCGCTGCGCCGGGGAAAAAAGAGAAGAGAAAACTTGCTGCTAACCAATAATAAGGGAGGGAGTCATGTCTCGTAATTTATGCGGTTTGGCATCAGTGGCAGCCCTGACTGGGATCCTGGCATTGAGCCTGCCTGCCAAAGCGGAAGATAGCTACAAGATCGGCTACATAACGGACCTTTCGGGACCTTTGGCGGGCTCGTACACCCCAACTTGGGAAGGCTTCGAGCTTTACATAAAAGCCCTGAATGACCGCGGCGGCATCGGCGGCAAGAAGGTTGATGCCGTTATCGACGATGATGGCCTTAAGGCCGACCGCGCAGTTGCCCATGCAAAAAAACAAGCCGAGCGGGATAACGTCCTTGGCATTTTTGGGCTTAGCCTTTCCAGTACACAGGCGCCGGTCTACGCCGAAATGCGCAAAATAGGCGTTCCCGTTGTATCCACTTTCAGCGGAATTGCCGACGCTCTGCCCCCGGCTCAACCTTTCTCCTATAGCACCGGCGTTGTGTTCGAGATTGCTGGCGATGCAATCGGCGAACTCATCCAGAAAATCAAGCCGGGCGCCAAAGTCGTTGGCATGAGCTTCGATAGCGTTGGCGGCCGCGCCGCGCTCGCTTTCAACAAAAAATCGGTTCTCGCCCATGGCGGCACCTGGGACGAAGTCATTTTCCCGGTGACCACTTCCGACTTCACCCCCTTTGCTCAGGCTGCGGTGCAGAAAGCTCCTGAAATCGTGGTGGGCCATTACGGCTCAGGCCAAAATCTTGGGGTAATCCCCGCGCTGCGACGCTCAGGCTACACTGGCCCGTACGTCGTCGCATCCTACGGCGTCACCGAAGATACGATAAAGCAGGCCGCGGAACGCTCCGGCGACGGAAGCAACATCTACTACGTAACGCGATACAGTTCCTCCACCGATAAGGATTCTTCAGTGGGCGAGGTTGCCGCGGCCCAGAAGAAATATGGCACTTCGAAACCCTTCTCGAGCATGCATGTCACGGGTTGGGCATTGGGCAAATTCGCAGAGGCCGCCTTGAAGGCATGCGGCTGGCCCTGCACCCGGGAAAAGCTCGATAAGGCCATGCAAAGCTTGAAGGTCGAAATGGGTGGTCTAACGGGCGGCGCGATCGAAATGACAGCGACGGATCATTACGGCCCATCCTACTGGCGGCTTTATGTTTGGAACGCGAACTCGAACGTCATGGAGCCGAAAAGCGATTGGCTCAGGAAGACCGCGTCCGGTTACAAATAACTTCTACAGCAAGTGCAGATGTTCCCGAATAGCCCTACGAGCGCCCCGTGGAATTTATAACGACCGCGCTGATACTGACCTGCACCTACGCCCTGCTCGCCGCTGGAATCGTGATCCTCTACAAGGCGAGCAGGGTCGTGAATTTCGCGCATGGCGAGATCGCAATCGTCGGCGGCTATGTCTTTTACAGCAGCAGCACTTTTGCCGGTGCGCCCTCTCTCTGGTACGGAATTGCGGGCGCTTTTGTCTTTTCGATCGTCATGGGTGCCTTCATCTATCTCGTCATCATGCGCCGGGTAGTGGGTGAGCCTTTTTACGTGCCGATTCTCATTACGATCGGCCTCGCCATCGTGCTAAAATCCGCGATCATCGTCATCTGGCATGCGAATCAGGTCGCCATCAATGTGGGTGTCAGGCCCGCCGTGCGGTTGGAAGGCGGGGCGACGCTCTCCTACATGGACTTGGCGACTGTCGCTATAACTGCTGTTTTCTTTCTGCTGCTGCACCTGTTTCTGGCATACACGCGAACCGGCATCCAATTTAGAGGCACTGCCGAGAACCCACTGCTGGCAAGCCAGCGCGGTGTAAATGTCAACTTCGTCCTCTCGCTCGCCTGGGCAATCGCAGCCTTCGCAGCCACCTTGTCTGGTGTCCTGTACGGGGGCCGTGCGTTCCTCAGCACTGAAAGTGTCACCATCGGCCTTGCGGGGCTGACAGCAGCCCTTGTTGGCGGGCTCGATAGCCTTCGGGGCGCTGTCGCCGGCGCTTTCATCGTTGCCACAAGTCAATACCTCACTGTCCGGCTGATAGACCCCGTCCTAAGCCAGGCTCTGCCCTTCCTCGTCCTGCTTCTCACTTTGACATTTAGGCCGTGGGGCTTGTTTGGCACTCGCGAAGAGCTGGATCGGGTTTAGTTCATGGTGCGGGCAACGGCAAACCTGAGGACCAGTTACCTCGAAGCGAACGAGATACTGAAGCGCCCGTATCAGAGGCTGCTCGTGGCATCGATCCTAGCATGTCTCGTTGCCCTGCCCGCTGCTTCGAGTGGCTATTTTCTACACTTGATCAATCAGTGCTTCCTGGCTGGCATTGGTGCGCTTGGCCTCTCGATCCTGACTGGGTATTGTGGTCAGATCTCGCTTGGTCACGCAGCCTTCATGGCCATTGGCGGCTTCACCGCCGTTATCCTGAAAGCGCATCTCGGTCTTTCCTTTCTCGTGGTCCTCCCTGCATCAGCTATCGCAGGCGCATTTGCCGGCTGCATTGTCGGCCTCCCTTCCTTGCGTTTTCGAGGAGTTTATCTGGCGATCAGCACACTTGCGATGCATTACGCCATTATCTACCTGGCAACGGCCTACCAGGCGAGATTTGGCTCCAGCGCAAGTGCTGGCATTCCCATCGAGGATCCGCGTATCGGACCCATCACCCTGAGCGGCGAAACAAGCTGGTACTATTTTCTCCTGATCTTTCTCAGTGCAGTGACCTTTGGTTGCTTCAATCTCGTGCGCACATGTGCAGGGCGCGCGTGGATGGCCATCCGGGACCGCTATGTTGCGGCGGAGGCGCTCGGAATAAATCTCACCCGATACAAACTGCTGGCCTTCATGGTGAGCGCAACCCTCGCGTCCGTCTCGGGTTGCCTGATGGCCTTCAATGCGAATGTGGTTACGGTCGAGAAATACACGCTCGACCTGGCGATCATCTATGTCGCCATAATTATTGTTGGGGGGATGGGATCGATCCTCGGCACTCTGCTGGGCGCCGCCTTCATCACTCTTCTTCCTTACGCGATTGACACGCTGTTCGAGTTCCTGCCGCGAAGCTGGGGCTTCGGGTCCACGCTTTTTGGCGTGCAAACTGGGGCTGTTGGCCTTTGCATCATCCTCTTTCTCCTCTTCGAGCCGAAGGGGCTGGCTGAACTGTGGAGGCGAATCGAGACCTACTTTGCACGCTGGCCCTTCCGCTACAGGCCGCTTGACGCGGCGCGAAGGTGAGAGATGAGTGAAGCGAACCTTCTTGAAGTGCGTCAACTGGAGGTCGTCTACAATCACGTCGCCACTGCGATCCAGGGCGTATCCCTCGATGTGCCTGAAGGCTCGGTCGTCGCTCTGGTTGGGACCAATGGTGCCGGCAAGACCACAACGCTGCGGGCTATTTCGGGCTTTCTACCGTCTGAAAACGCAGAGATAACGGATGGACAAATCACGTTCCATAATAAACCAATTGTGCGGACTGCCCCCGACCGTATTGCAAGACAGGGCATCATTCTTGTCCCCGAACGCGAAAAGGTGTTCAGCACGTTAAGCGTGCGCGAAAATCTCGAATTCGGGTCCGCCGGGAAGCGCGGAGCCAGTACCGATCAGGTTTATGGCTATTTCCCGAAGCTGCGCGACCGTCACATCCAGCTTGCGGGCTACTTGAGCGGCGGCGAGAAGCAGACGCTCGCCATTGCGATGGCGCTTCTTTGCAAGCCGGTACTGCTTCTCATCGACGAACTTTCGCTGGGCCTTGCGCCGATCGTCGTTGCAGAGCTGATGGCAACTCTTCGTTTGATCAGCAAGACAGCCGGACTGACGATCCTGCTTGTCGAGCAGAATGCCAATGCCGCTCTCCAAATTGCCGACTTCGCCTATGTCCTCGAAGGAGGGCGCGTTGTCTTTCACGGCACCGCAGAGAAGGTACGCTCTCACCCTGACGTCCAGGAGTTCTACCTTGGCGGCGCAGGCGTCACCGATAGCCGGAGCTATCGTGAAATCAAGCAGTATCGCCGCAAGCGCCGTTGGTGGGGCTGATGAACGCGCTTGAGATTCGCGACGTCTCCCTGAAATTCGGGGGCCTTGTGGCTCTCAACAATGTGAGCTTCCGTTTGGCTGATCGGGAATTATGCGCGCTTGCTGGTCCAAACGGTGCCGGAAAGACGGCCTTGCTGAACTGCATCAGCGGCGTTTACTGGCCAACGGGTGGCACAATTTTTCTTGGAGAACATCGAATCTCGGGGCTGCCTGTATATCGCATCGCTGCGGCAGGTGTGGGGCGCGCGTTTCAGCACAGCGAGCTATTTCCCCACATGACGGTGACAGAGAATTTGCTGGCTGGACGCCATCTTCTCATGAGATCGGGCATTCTTTCGGGAGCCTTCTATTACGGGCGCGCGCAGCGGGAAGAGATAGAGCACAGGCGCGCCGTAGAGCAACTCATCGATTTTTTTGAGCTCTACCGCTATCGCGACAAGCAAGCCGGAAGCCTGCCCTATGGTGTGCAAAAACTTGTCGGGGTCGCGCGAGCCCTGGCATCGGAGCCGAAGCTTGTTCTTCTTGACGAGCCCTCGACCGGCCTCATGCGCGAGGAAAAGGAAAACTTCGCAAGGTTCCTGCTGCGCATGCGCCACGATCTAGAGGTTACCATTCTCTGGGTCGAGCATGATATGCAAATGGTAGCCGATCTCGCCGATCGAATCGTGGTCCTCAACTCTGGGGAATTGCTGGCTGAAGGGCTTCCGCATGAAGTCCGCAGCGATCCGAGGGTTATCGAAGCCTATCTTGGAGCCCCGGTGCGGGAAGCTGCCAGCACGTAATGATGCGGCCGCGCGCTTAGATATTACGCTTGGCTTGGGGGCAGCAACGACGCCAACGCGGCGAAAATATCCCGGCCGCGCTATCCGCGATCAGCTACGGCCGGAATAACTGCTCGCTCATTAGCTTGCCCATGCTCTTATCTCGGAAGCGGCCATCGACTGTGGCTACCCCGCAAGCTCGATAGAGAGCGCATCTTCAATTTCCCCGCAACCGGGTGATACGCTGCCCCACGTGGGAATTCTCATTAATGCGGCATCGGCAGGCAATCAGGAGACATTAGTGAGCCTGTTGAGCCTCGTGAACAGGTGGGAAACATACTTTGCCAGAAACGCTACTTCATGGCACTTCGTTCTGCAAAGTTCCGCAAAAAGTTGCATGGTTCTGCAATGGTTTACGCTTAAAAGGCCGGCCTAAGTCTTTGTATACCAGCAATTTTTCTTGACTTGGTGCCAGGCCGCCCATATCTACCGCGGCGGGACACCTCCCCCCAACGGGAGGCAACTATCTGGAAG
>JBAUNL010000036.1:0-2719 GCA_049579205.1 Rhodomicrobium sp.
CCTGTGCCAGCGGGCATGCAATCCGGCCTGCATTTCTGTTTCTCTGCCCCCACTAGGAAAAGTGTGGATGCCTTCCACAAGGCTGCCCTTGCAGCAGGAGGGCAAGATAACGGCAAGCCCGGCCTCCGCCCAGATTATGGCCCCACCTACTATGCAGCCTTCGTTATAGACCCCGATGGTTTTCGCCTTGAAGCCCATTGCGGCAAAGCCGGCTAAGCCCCGCCGCACAAAGAGGTAAAGCATGGCAACCGTCAGAAAAGAAATCGCAACCAAAGCAAGCCCCTCCGCAGTGTGGGCGGCCTTGCGCGATGTCGGTGCGCTGCATACGCGGCTGGTGCCCGGCTTCGTCACGGACACCCGCCTGGAGCCCGGCGCGCGCATCGTCACGTTCGCAGACGGGAGAGTCGTGCGCGAACCTATCGTTGCCATCGACGACGAATTCATGCGCGTCGTTTGGTCCGCCGAAAGCAGCCTCGCCACCCATTTCAACGGAGCTGCGCAGGTCTTCGCCATGAGTGACGGTTCTGCAAAGATAATCTGGATTGCGGACTTCCTCCCGCACGAGATCGCTCCTCAAATCGACGCGGCGATGAGTGCTGGCGCAGCCGCGATGAACCGGGCGCTGGACCGGTTGGCAGCGCCGTAGATTCTTCAGGTAAAGAGAAGCTTGGCCGCAATAGCGATTAAAGTGGCAGCAGTGATCCAGAGCGGGATCAAGAATAAGGCTCGGCTCCGCTGCGCGTGTTCGCGTGTATCTTCACGTTCCGCGCCGCCGCGAAGGGCCTCCACTATGCGCGCGCCTCGCTCGATCAACGCGGGCGCATGCCGCAATGCGTTGGCAAGCTCACTCGCACTTTCGACTGCATGCCGCACCTGCGCCGCGGGCCCAAGTTCGCGCTCGATCCATTCCCGCACCACCGGCTCCGCTGCGATCCAGATATTGAGGCTTGGGTCTAGCGAGCGGGCGACGCCTTCGACGACGACCATCGTCTTCTGCAGGAGGAGAAGCTCCGGCCGCATCCGCATCTGGAAGATATCCGTAACCTCGAAGAGTTGCGTCAGCAGACGTGCCATGGAAATCTCGCCAGCAGGCCGCCCCATGATCGGTTCGCCGATGGCTCGCAAGGCTTGGCTGAAAGCATAGACATCCTGCGTGGGTGGCACGTAGCCGGCCTCGAAGTGTACCTCTGCAATCCGGCGGTAGTTCTTTACGATGAAGCCATAGAGGATCTCGGCAAGAAAGCGCCGCTCCTTTGGCCCGATGCGGCCCATGATCCCGAAGTCCACGGCAATGATAGAGCCGTCGCGAGGGTCCACGAACAAATTGCCCTGATGCATGTCCGCATGGAAGAAGCCGTCTCGAATTGCGTGCTTGAGAAAGGAACGGATCACGGCAAGCCCAAGCGCGTTTCGATCGAGGCCCGCCGCGTCGATTGCTGCGATGTCGCTAAGCGGGATACCCTCCACCCAATCGAGCGTGAGGACGCGTCTGGCCGTTCGTTCCCAATCTACTTGTGGAACGCGAAAACCAGTGTCTCCTGCCTTGGCGATATTTTCGGCCATCTGCGAGATGGCAGCCGCCTCGAGCCGGAGGTCCATTTCGAGCACGACCGATTGCGCAAGCGTATCAACCGCAGCTACAGGCCTGAGGCGGCGGGATTGGGGGGAAATGCGCTCCGCCATGCGCGCAGCGAAATAGAAGCTGTCGAGGTCCCGCTCGAAGCGCTTTTCGATCCCTGGCCGGAGAATTTTGACTGCAGCCGCGCGCATCCCTCCGGCTGATACAATGCTGGCCTTATGGACCTGCGCAATTGAGGCTGCTGCCACCGGCGGGCCAAATTCCGCGAACACTTCCTGCCAAGGCTTCCCAAAGGCGGCCTCGATTTCCCTTTTCGCCTCCCCAGACGAAAATGGAGGAAGCTTATCCCGCAGCGCTCCCAGGGCGTCTGCAAGCTGGGGCCCGACAACATCGGGGCGGGTGGCGAGAAACTGGCCAAGCTTGATGTAGCTCGGCCCAAGTGCACGGATTGCGCGCGACAAGCGCTCGTTTCTTTGCTCGGCCTCGGCGCTGCCATTAAGCGAGCTTCGCAACACACGCAGCGGCCCTGGCAGCGTCACGGATGCCGGCATAAACCGCGCTCCGTACCACGCAAGCGTTAGAACTGCCTTCGTTAATCGGTAGGCGTTTTTGATCGGACCAAGCATGGCCGCCCGCGGGTAGAGCATCGCGCCGAAAAGTGTGTGCGGTTTTCGGGTAACCGATGCGATAAACAAAGTCTTAGCGCGGCGCGCCGATTCAAAATTGGCGCCGCGCCGCTCTGACTTGCCAGCGAGTTAACACGAGCCGGCGTTAATGTCAGGTTTTGAAACTTGGGGCAGGGCAAGTTTCGCCATCAAGTTAACGATCCTGCCGCTGGCTTTGCCTCAAAAGGCTGGAGCCTAAGTACTGTGAAGCAGCAGATTTTCAATCCACTATGGCTGCGTAGACGAGCTGTTTGATGATCCGCCTGTAGGCAACACGGGCAGAGAGCGGTCCCTGCGACATGAACACTGCGGCAAGCTGCTCCTTAGGATCAACCCAGAAGTAAGTGCCGGCGGCGCCTCCCCACATGAATTCCCCTGCCGAACCCGGAACCGCTGCGTTCCCTTGACCTTGCCGGACCATAAAACCGAGCCCGAAAGTGTACCCTTGCGTCCCCAGAAGCAATTCGCCCGGTCC
>JBAUNL010000037.1:0-16346 GCA_049579205.1 Rhodomicrobium sp.
GCTGGCTCAGCTGCGACGGTCGCTGCGCGAGCGGTGCCGGTTGCGATTGGCACCGATGCCGGCGGCTCCATTCGCATTCCGGCATCGTTCTGCGGGATTCCAGGGTTCAAACCGACGCTCGGACGCGTTCCGGTCTGGCCCGGCACGGTGACGGAAAGTCTCTCGCATGCCGGTTTCCTGACCCGCTGCGTCGACGACATCGCGCTCGGGCTCGAACTCACGGCAGGCCCGGATCTCCGGGACCCCTTGTCCTATGCTTCAAGCGGACCGGGCGACGCCCAGCGCTGGGACCGCCTGCGTAAGGGCGCACTGCGCATAGGACGTGTCGCGGCGCCCTTCGGTATCGTACCTGATGCCGCGATCGGAACAGTGATCGAAGATGCGCTCGGGCGTATTACGCCCCACCTCGCTGCGGATTACTCCACAGCGACGATCGATACGCCGCTGCCGCGCGATATCTTCGAGGCATTCTGGGTGACCGGGCGGGGCCTCGGCTTCACGCAAGTCTTTGCCGAGCACGCCGCCATCATGGACCCGGGCCTGGTGCGCCTGGAAGGGCTGGCGAGGCGCTACACGCTCGAACAGTATTTCGCCGCTATCAACAGCAGGCGAGCCTTCCTCGCGGCGACCTGCCGGACATTCGCCGCGTTCGACATTCTGCTCATGCCGACGATGCCCCTGACCGCGTTCGACGCCGGTGGCGAGGTCCCGCCTGGCGGCGAGGCGGACGCACCACTGCCCTGGATCACCTGGACGCCTTACACCTATCCCTTTAACATAGGCGGCCAGCCAGCAATGTCGTTACCCTGCGGACTTGCGGCCGACGGCCTCCCGGTCGGATTGCAAATTGTCGGGCCTTGGGGATCCGATCACCTCGTGGTGGGAGTCTCACGCCGGATCGAAGACGCGCTTGATTTCGCGGGGCGCCACCCCCTGCCCAAACTACGGGGGCCTTGATTCATGGCGATGACGGTCACCACCTCCGACGGCATTGCGCTCGCGGTTAGCACCACGGGCAACGGATCAGCACTAGTGTTCGTGCATGAATTCTCCGGCACGGCCCGAAGCTGGGACGCGCAGGTTGGCTACTTCTCACGCTATTATACTTGCATCACTTATTGCGCGCGGGGCTATCCGCCGTCCAATATTCCTTCTGCAGTCAGCTCCTACAGCCAGGAGCGCGCCGCAGACGACCTTGCAGACGTCATTCGCGCGGCGTGCGGCGGCCCGGCACACGTCGCCGGCCTCTCGATGGGCGGCTTCGCCGCCCTTCATCTGGGACTGCGCCATCCAGATCTGGTGAGGTCGCTGACCATCGCCGCGGTGGGCTATGGCGCAAAGCCCGAGCAGCAGCCGGCCTATGGCGACGCCATGCGTGCTGAAGCCGATCACGCCGAAAGGGTCGGCATGGCCGTCTTTTCCCGCGAACTCGCCGGCAGCGGCTATGCTCAATGCCTGCGTGCGAAGGACGCGAATGGCTGGCACCAGTTCGCCACCCTGCTCCGTGAGAATTCGGCAGCCGGAATGGCGATGACATTGCGAGCAGTGCTGGCGACGCGGCCGTCGCTATGGCACCTCGCCGGCCTGCGGCAACTCAAGATTCCAGTGCTGCTCGTGATCGGCGATGAGGACCAACCCTGCATCGAGCCTAATATTTATCTGAAATCAACCCTGCCCGATGCCGCGCTCTGCGTGTTGCCGCGAACGAGTCACCTTCTCAATCTGGAAGAACCAGCGCTGTTCAACAGCATCCTGTTCTCTTTTCTCGCCGCCGTCGAGCAGGGCCGCTGGCGGACCTGGCGCGGGACCGACCGGCATATTCTCAACCAAATGGGAGACGATTCATGACCGAAAGCAAACGTTTGTCGGGGAAAGTCGCGCTGGTTACAGGTGGCAGCCGCGGTCTGGGCCGCGGCATCGCGCAGGGCTTCGGGGCGGAAGGCGCCAAGGTCGTCGTCAATTATCTCAAGGGACGAGAAGGCTGCGAACGAGGTCGTTGCGGCCATCGAGAAGGCAGGCAGCCATGGCATCTCGGTGCGCGCCGATATCGGCGAAGCCGGCGGGGTGCAGGCGATGATCGATAAGGCGGTGGAGACATTCGGCACGATCGACATCCTGGTCAACAATGCCGGAATGCTGAACTCCTCCAAACTGACCGAAATGTCCGTCGAGATGTGGGACGAAATGATCAAGGTGCATCTGCGCGGGATGTTCCTGTGCACGCGCTTCACCATCCCGCACATGCTCAAGCAGAAGAGTGGCCGGATCATCAACATGAGCGGCACCTTCGGGATTTCTGGAGGGGCGGAATTCACGCATATGTCGGCGGCCAAAGCCGGCATGATCGGCTTCACCCGGGCGCTCGCGCGCGAGGTTGGTCACGACGGCATTCACGTCAATTGCATCGCGCCGGCCATCATTCGCACCGACCTTTACAACTTCATGCCAGAAGACGTGCGCGACTCGATCGTAGGCGCATACCCACTCGGTCGGGTGGGCGAGGTCGAGGATATCGTCGCGACGGCCATGTTCCTCGCGACCAAGGACGGCGACTACTTTACAGGCCAGACGCTCTGCCCGGCCGGCGGCGACGTAATGGTCTAATTCGAAAAAGCGAAACGCATCCGCAGCAAGCGTGGGCACAGAGGAAGAGAAAGTTATGATCGTCGAAAAGCGCTGCTACATGCTGAAGCCGGGAACGGTTCAGCAGTACTATCAGGACTACCAACCGCGAGGTCTGGAGATCCAAACGCGGATTCTTGGCAACCTGATCGGTTACTTTCACACCGAAATCGGCGAACTCAATAAGGTGGTGCATCTGTGGGGCTACGAATCACTGGCCGAGCGCGAGCGCCGGCGCGGACTGCTTTTCGCAGATCAAGAATGGCTCGATTACCTAAAGCAGTCGCCCGACATTGTAGTGGCGATGGAATCCCGCATCCTGGTGCCGGCCCCGTTCTCGCCGATCAGGTAGCCGCGTTTGCGTCTGAGCGTAGCCGTTGAATGTGATCGAAGTGGCTCTTCGCCGCACCTGCGTCTTAGATGCGCTGCCCAAGTGCCTTCAACGCTCGAAAATGACGCGCCGTTCGGTTAGGGGGCGGGCACGCTTAAGCTCACTCTGGCACGACAGGCGACATCTTACCGAGACGCACCTCAGGCCGCTTCGTCGACCACCTGTTTTGTCGTGTTATCAAGTATGATGGGCGTTTCAAAATATTGAAACTCTGGTTTGCTTCCGAAAGTGGCCTCAATTCGCTTTTGAAATTCGGGGCCATGGCCTAGCTTTGCCGCTTCCATGCTTTTCCAATGGTACACCCCGCCGCCGAGCCGGGAGTGTTCGTCCAACAAGAATGCCTTCCGGATGAGATCGGGGTTAGCCTGCCAAGCCGGGATTGAAAGCCGGTATTTAGTGATCGCATCTTCACGGCTCATCCCATCGGGCAGCCGAAATAAGACGATTTCTGTGATCATGTGACAACCTCCTCGCATATGACTCAATCTTATCACGCGATACGTCAATTTGAAGAAGCGAACGAAGTCCACAATTTCGGGGGTAGCGGTTAACTCTAAGGCATGCCGGATCCTGGCCCGCTCCTTTCCACTCAGCGGAGATTAGCGCCCACCGGCGGAAGCGACAGCAAAAGCCGGGCGAGGTTGTACTTTAACGATCAAAAATTTCGCGCGTGAACGCGAAAGCATAATCCATCATGCGATCCGACGCGTTCGCTGCGTCGTCGGCTTTTCCCATGCCGATTGCCTCTGCCAGGTTTGCGTGAAGTTCACCAAGCTCCGGCAAGTTTCCGAAGCTTTCGCGGTGGAAGAAATAGAACCGCCGGGACAGCGCGTGAAGCGGAGACAGCGCACGGGCTGCAAAGGGATTGCGGGAGCAAGCGGCCGCGTATTTTTTTGCGGCGAAGTGGTGCCTGAGATAGCCGATGACGTCTTTCTTGCGGCCCACTGACTTTAACGCTCGCGCCTGATCGAGGATGAGTTTCCGTTCTTCGTCAGAGGCACGGCGCGCCGCACAGACAGAAACCAAGCGCTCGAGTTCCCTCCGCGTCTCCAGAACAAGAAGCTGCTTTGGAACATCAATTTCCGTAATCTTGATGCCGTAGCGGCGCATGAGAAGGACGAGATGATCCGCGGAAAGCCTTTGTAGCGCCTCTCTTACAGGAGTCCTTCCGATCCCGGTTTTTTCGCTTAATGCCGCTTCCGACCAAAGGCTGCCCGGTGCTAGTTGCCCGGTAACTATAAGCTCCTCAAGCGTGGCATATGCCTTGTCACCCAGGCGGAGCTCGCCGCTGACCGTCTCAGATAAAGCTATATCCATCCGATGCTCTCGAAAGCCTGTGCCACGCTTGAAGCGCGTCCGTTCGTCCGGAGGCTGCCATAAGCCGCCTTATTCGTCGAGACGGGCGCCATCCCGGTTGAGCACGGCCCGCAAGCTTTGGCCATCGATGGAGCGAGGTGAGACCCCATCTTTTACCGCAATACCCGCGGCATGGCCGATCGCGTGACCATAGCTGAAGCATTGCGCCGTAACCCTTGCCGAAGCGACAGCCTCATGCTCTGCGGAAAGGCATCGCCCGGCAAAAAGCAGTCCTTCGCCGCGTTCCGGTACGAAACAGCCATAGGGTATCTCGTAATGATCATCGAGGAGCCACTCGACCCTCGGCTTGCTTCCGGAGTGCAGTTCAATTGGCCATGGTGAGCGCGCAATCCCGTCTGTGAACTTGGCCCCGGCTAGAATGTCCACGTTGTGCAGCATGGCCACCCCCTTACCCTGCCTTGTTTGGCGCACGCCAACCTGAACGCCTGTATCGTTCACAAAACTCTCTTCGCATCCGGCGAGATGATTACGGAAGAAGCGAGCATATTCGCGAGCTTGGCGGCGGCCTTCAATCTCTGCCTCGGTGAAATCGGCGGCGAAAAGCGTGTTAAGCTCCCGTCCATCGGCGCCGATGATGCGGGTACAATTGCACAGCAGTTCGCCAGGTCTCGTGGTCGGGAAAAGCCAAATTTTCGCGCGAGGAAGCCTATACTCATTGCCCGCGGACTTTTTCCGGATAAGCGCAGACACCTCCTCCGGCATAATCGTGTCTTGCCCATATGCAGCCACGAAGCGGTCAACGTCCACGCCCATCAAACGGAAGATCATGGTCGGGTTCTGCACCTTGCCTTCTTGCCCGACGAAGGAGGGGAATCCAGCCATCGCGATCACATCGGCATCGCCGCTCGCGTCGACCGTCACTTTAGAACGGACTTCAAGCGGCCCTTCCTTGGTATAGGCCATCACCCCGTCAACCTTATCGCCACCCTCCACAAGCGTCGAGACGACGGTGGCGTGATAGACGATCTGGACGCCCGCAGAGGTCAGAAGCGCATCAGCGGTTTCCCGCCAAATGAGAGGATCGTGAACACGTGTATAGGTCTTGCCATATTTCAGAGGCTCGCCAAGGCCGCCACGCGATTCCATCTCCTTGATGAAGGTGTCGAGGAAGCCGAATACCACTTTGCGGGGCGGGGCTGCCGCGTCGTCTGTTGCGGCATAGATGCCGCAAACGGTGCCCGAAAGACCAGCGACGGCACCTCCGCCGCAGAAGCCATACCGTTCCAGAAGGACCACGCGAAGCCCTTGCTGGGCTGCCGTGAAACTGGCAGCAACACCCGCCGCGCCGCCTCCAACAACTAGAACATCTGCGTCAAGGTTTAATCTGCTTCGCCGGTCCTGCGGAGAGAACATTGCTGACCTCATTACTCAATGCGGCTCATTGCGAGCTATTTCACCAGCGGACAGCCACCCGCCGCCAAGGGCCGGAACGCTTCGGCGGCCGGGACCGTTTTCAAAAGCTTGTAGTAGTCATAAGGCCCCTTCGACTCTGAAGGCTTCTTGACTTCAAACAAGTAAAGGTCGTGCGTGGCCCGGCCATCCGCTCGGACTTCGCTCTTTCCAAATAGCGGGTCGAATGCCGGCATGGACTTCATCTTGGAAACGGCGGCTTTGCCGTCCGCGCCGTCTTCATCTCCCAGGGCGGCTCTGGCCTTCAGGTAATGCAGAAGCCCCGAATAGACGCCGGCATGGACCATGTTGGGATAAATGCCATTATTGGCCGCGGCAAACCGTTTCGCGAAAGCGCGGGTGCCCTCATTCAGATCCCAATAATAGGCTTCCGTGAGAACAAGCCCCTGAGCGATGTTCAGCCCAAGCGAGCGAACGTCGCTTAATGTGAAGAGCATACTTACTAGCTTTTGTCCGCTCTGCTGGAGGCCAAATTCAGACGCCTGCTTGATGGCATTGATAGTGTCTGAACCCGCATTTCCAAGCGCAACCACTTTTGCTCCGGAGGCCTGCGCCTGAAGCAAAAAGGATGAAAAATCGGCCGTCCCAATTGGGTGGCGCACCTTGCCGAGGATTTTTCCCCCTACCGCAGAGAGAGCCTCGCTCGCGTCCCGTTCAAGGGCGTAGCCGAAGGCGTAGTCGACCGTTAGAAAAAACCAGGTGTCAAATCCCGACTGCGTGAGGGCGCGCCCCTCGCTGTTGGCGAGCGCCCAAGTATCATAGGTCCAATGAACCGTGTTCGGTGAGCAATTCTTGCCCGTAAGGTCTGAGGTCCCGGCGCCGGAAACGATCAGAACTTTATTTTTCTCGCGAACTATCTCGTTTACGGCCAGCGCGACCGAAGAGGTAGGGACGTCCAGGATCACATCCACGCCGTCCTGATCGAACCATCGGCGAGCCATTGCCACGCCGACATCGGCTTTATTGAGATGATCGCCAGACAGGATCTCGATCTTGCGGTTACCGATCTTGCCGCCAAAATCCTCGGCCGCCATTTTCGCGGCAAGAACCGAGCCAGGGCCGGCAAAATCTGCGTAGATCCCCGACATATCGTTTAGAACGCCGATCCTGATAGGGTGTTCTTCCGCCGACGCGCCGTATACGCTTGCAAATAGGATGACAGTACAGCCGGCGAGAGCGTGCACCAATCCCTTCCACCTTGGCATGGTGTATTTCCTCCCTTTTTATTTATTCTCGTGGCCTTGCGCCACTTTATGGATTAAGGGGCATTCGCTCTCGCTCAGACTTCTGAAGGCTTCTGAAGCGGATACAGTACGGATGAGCTTGTAATAGTCCCAAGGGCCTTTCGACTCTTCGGGTGCTTTGACCTGGAAAAGGTACATGTTGTGGAGCTTGCGGCCGTCCTCGCGGATGGAGCCTTTGCCAAACAGCGGATCGTCCGTGGGCAACGCCTTCATCTCACCGATCACCTTTTTGCCGTCGCTCCACCCAACTTTCTCAACAGCCTTCAGGTAGTGGAACGTCGCGGCGTACGCTCCGGCCTGCAGCTGCGTGGGCCGCTTGCCATTGAGCCGCTTGGCGAAGCGGTCGGACCACGCGCGCGTCTGGCTGTTGAGGTCCCAATAAAACGCAGCCGAAAATTGCAGGCCTTTGGCGGCCGGTAGGCCAAGCGCGTGAACGTCAGTGATGTAAAGCACCATAGCTGCGAGCTTCTGTCCACCCTGCGCGATGCCGAATTCTGCAGCTTGCTTGATCGAGTTGACGGTATCCCCGCCCGCGTTGATAAGCCCGATGACTTTGGCTTTGGATGCCTGGGCCTGCAGCAGATATGAAGAGAAGTCCGCCGTATTCAGCGGAGCCCTCGCCGAGCCCAGCACCTCCGCGCCCCTGCTTGCCAGTATTGTGCGGACATCGTTCTCCATAGTGTGCCCGAAGGCGTAATCGGCCACGAGCAGGAACCAACTGCTGCCGCCCGAGTCCACCACTGCCTTCGCGGTACCAGTGGCCAGGGCATAGGTGTCGTAGGTCCAATGAATGGAATTGGGACTGCAGGCCTTGCCGGTAAAAACGGAGGAGGATGCTCCGCTATTCAGGAAAACTTTGTTGTATTGCGTGGCGAGATCGTTAACCGCCAAGGCGACGGCGGAGTTCGGGACGTCGACAATCGCATCCACGCCGTCCAGATCAAACCAGCGGCGAACGGCTGCGGCCCCTACATCCGATTTGTTGAGGTGATCGGCGACGACAGCTTCCGCCTTAAGCTTGCCCCCGGCCGTTTTATAGTCCTCGATGGCCATTTGGGTTGCAAGCAGCGATCCCGGTCCGTTCACATCCGAGTAAAGGCCGGTCATATCAGTGAGCACACCGATTTTGATGACATGGTCTGGGCTCTGAGCGAGCGCAGTCGTCAAGCATCCCAGCGTGCTGAAAGCAAGCAAGGCTGCCCTAAGGAATGGCCCCTTCTTCATCGTTTTCTCCCTTGATCCTTTTTTAAGGCTCGAAACAGGCAGCACTCATGAGTGGCAGCGGCTCAGCGATGCGATAAGGCTGGAATTCCATGCGATCGAGAATGTCACGCCGGACATCTGCACCCTTCGCGATTTCGACTAAGGCCAAACCGCCTTGCTCGACGCGAAAGACGGCGCGCTCGGTAACGATGAGTGCGTTTTGCCCGCGCTCCCTTACGCCATCGCGCACGGGATAGGTGATATGCTCGGCTTTGCGCACGAACTTCTGAACAGCGCCTTCCTTGATGATGCGAAGCTGCCCGCCTGCCGTATCAGCCTTAAGGCCTCCGGTGGTGAAGGTGCCGGAAAACACGAGATCACGGGCGTTGTGAGCGATGTCGATGAACCCGCCGGCGCCTGGGTTGCTTGCGCCAAACCAGCTCACATTCACATTGCAGTTCTCATCGACTTGGGCGAAGGCAAGGGCCGTGAAGGGGCAGTTGCCTCCATCGATGAAGTCGAACTGCTGGACACCATCGAGCAAAGCCTCAGGCCCGATATTAGCGCTGAACTGCCAGCCACTCATGACGATGCCACCGAACGGGCCGTGCTCGGTCGTAAAGCAATAATTGTCGATTGCGTTATCGTCGAAAAGGCCTGCTTCCGCCATGACAAGCGGCGCATCTGACGACGCGCCAAAGCCGAAAATACTTGTCACGCCGGGGCGGACCTCGGCGGCAACGCGGCGCGCAATCACCTTATCTACTCCGGCCGGCACCCTTGGGAGGGATTTGATATCCGCGCGCGCCCCGCCCAAATAGGCCGCGTCCTGCCGGACGTCCGTTCCCGACATTTGTTCAGGATCGACGACGATGTAGTCGACAAGCGCACCAGGAATTCGGGCTGCATGGGCAGGCCGGGAATGCCTTGGTACTAGATTGCGGACCTGGGCAACGACCTTTCCGCCTGACGCTTTGACGGCGAGCGCCAGGGCAATGTTCGACGATATGAGCGGCTCATCTTCGTAGGAAAGATTGCCGGCATCATCGCCAGCCGAGGCTCGAATGAACCCGATGTCAAGCGGCCAAGCTGGATAGAAAAGGTACTCCTTGCCGCGGAATTGAACGAGTTCGATGAGGTCATCGGTGGCTCGCGTCGTAAATTTCCCTCCCTGCTGGCGGGGGTCAGCATAGGTTCCAAGGCCGATCTCAGTTAGATACCCAGGTGAACGGCGCGCCACCTCGCGAAGCCAATGCATGCTTGCGCCAATCG
This sequence comes from Rhodomicrobium sp., assembly GCA_049579205.1. Lineage (GTDB taxonomy): Bacteria > Pseudomonadota > Alphaproteobacteria > Rhizobiales > Rhodomicrobiaceae > Rhodomicrobium. Next base: position 9,520 of record JBAUNL010000037.1, read on the forward strand.
GCCAGCTATAGGCTTCGACGCAGTTCTGCCGAATGAGCCGCATCAATTCCGGACGCTTGCCGGTTTTAGGGTCTAGCGGATTGATATAGGACCCGGACACGATCCGCTTCATCAGACCTTCGATGGCCACATGATCCATCCCGCGGATTCCGATGCCGTCGCCGGTTCCACAGGGAAAGTAAAAAGTGAGGTCCCGGGGCTTCCCCTCGTCGAGGAAGCGTTCCCTTAGACTTTTGAGAAGGAGGTCCGGGGTGATCCAGCCGATCACGCCAACGCTTGCAATCGTCATCTTGTCAGCGACGAGACCAACGGCCTCGGCGGCAGAAATGACTTTCGTCATAGTTTCACGCCATATTTTTGCAGCGTTTGGCGCGCCACGGGGTGTCCGCAGTTTTCGGCGAAGATGGCATTAGCGAGTGCATCCATTGGTTCGGCCAGTCCGGCTGCGATGGGTGCGAAGAAGCGTTTTGTTGCTGCAACGGCAGGCGGCGGCAGCAGTGCGAGTTTTTGGGCGCGCTTTAAAGCCGTATCAACGGCGGAACTTTCTTCCGGCGCGAGAAAGTCAGCGAGTCCCAGTCGGTAGGCTTCGCGGCCGTCAAAAGTTTCCTCGCCCCAGGTGAGCCTGCGCGCCTGTGCTGGGCCGGTGCGTGCCACAAGCGCCTGCAATCCCCAAGGCGGGAGCCAGCCAATCGAGACCTCGGGAAGCCCCCATTTCGCACCGGGGCTTGTAACCACGATGTCGCAGCTGATGGCGAGAACAAGTCCTCCACCAAGTGCGAAGCCGTCAACGGCGGCGATGATCGGCTTTTGCAAGAATGCAAAGGACCTGCACAGCCGCGCCGTTTCGGCTTCATGCGTACACATGCCAGGCAGATCGACGCTCGATAGCTCTTTGAGATCGCTGCCAGCGCAGAAACCCGGCGCTTTGCCTGCAATGACGATAGCTCGCACGTTCTGATCGGCATCGAGACCTTGCAGTTCCGCGGCGAGCTTGAGGACAAGGTCATGTCCAATTGCATTGCGCCTATGGGGCCGATCAATTGTGAGAAGACACACATTTCCGTCACGGCCGATTTCAAGCATCTAATCCCTCACGCCTTGCATACTACTACCATGGTACGTAAAAGCTACGGGTGTCAACGCTCCTCCTCTCAGTTTGGGAGAGAATTTGCCTATCGAACGTATGATCAGTGGCTTGAGGAAGCTTCGATAGCGCACCCGTCGCCAGGCGGCTGTCTAACGAAGGGACCACGGCAAGTCCTCATCGCCTCGAAAAACGGCGACCTCCTCGTCCCCCACGGCAATCCAACCGCGAAAGCGGCTGGGCCGTTTCTCAAGTGTGATCGTTCCTTGATTCGGCAGGAGCTCGTAAAAGTGCGGACCATTCAGCGAGGCGAAGGCCTCCAAGTGGTCAAGCGCCCCCTCTTCATCAAACACCTGCGCATATGTCTGTAAGGCCGTTGGCGCAACAAACATCCCCGCGCATCCGCAAGAAGCCTCTTTGGCTCGCCTGAAATGGGGGGCGGTATCAGTCCCCAGGAAAAAGCTACTGGCGCCGGAGGTTGCCGCCTTTCGCAGAGCGAGCCGATGGCGTTCGCGCTTGGCGACGGGGAGGCAGTAGAGGTGGGGGCGTATCCCACCCTGGAACATGGAGGTGCGATTGATCGTGAGATGGTGCGGGGTAATCGTGGCCGCGACCCGGGGCGCATAATGCTTGACGAGGCTGATCGTCTCCGACGCCGTCACGTGCTCCACCACCACTTTAAGACCCTGATGACGCTTAAGTAACGGGAGCAGGCTCCCCTCCATGAATGCACCCTCGCGGTCGAAGACATCCACGTCCGGATCGGTCGCTTCGCCATGTACGAGAAGCGGCATTCCGATTTTTTCCATCCTTTCAAAGACGCTGGAGAGGGCCAGAATATCGGTGACGCCATGGCCGGCATTAGTCGTAGCTCCGGCAGGATAAAGCTTGGCCGCAACCCAGACGCCATCGGCATGCCCGGCCTCAATCTCGTCAGGTTGCGTCGCATTGGTGAGGTAGCATGTCATCAGCGGCGTGAAATGCGTCTGAGGCGGCAGCGCCCGAAGGATGCGTTCGCGATAAGCGATCGCGTCCGCCACCATGCGCACGGGCCGCACCAGATTCGGCATGATGATCCCACGGGCAAACTGCGCCACCGTAAACGGCAGCACCGCTTTCAACATCTCATCATCTCGAAGGTGGACGTGCCAATCGTCGGGACGGCGCATAGTAAGCGATCGCACCTGCGCAGGTAGTGTAAGCGCATTCGCAGGCTCCGCGCGTGTCAAAGAACGGCCTCTGCGATACCAGCCCGCATGACCGCGACCCCCTTCACGAAGTCATCAATGTCCATTGCTTCGTTGGGATTGTGAGAGCCGTTCTCGTTTCGAACGAAGAGCATGGCGCTTGGAATACCGGCATTCGCAAACACCGCAGCATCGTGCCCAGCACCGCTCGCCATCTCGTCGCCAGGAAGGCCAAGACAGACAGCTGCACGCTTCAGCCGCGCGACCCACTCCGCATCCATCATGGCGGGCAGTGACTCGACCCGCCGATCAAGTCTGAATTTTACTTCCCGTTCACGTTCAATCGCCTCGCACTCCGAAAGGAAGCAGCGGTAGAACAGCTCCATGGTCTCGACGTTCTGACTGCGCACCTCGAAACTGAAGTGAACCTTTCCAGGAATGCGCGCGATAGCATGTTCCTCGAGATCGGTGCTGAGGATGCCGCAGGTAACGACAAGATCCTCTCCTCGCTCGAGTCCCATCTCCCACTGACGATCAAGGCGTGTAATCAGATCAGCCGTAGCGAACACCGCATCATGCCGAAGCTCTCTCGGAACGGCGCCAGAATGCCCCGGTTCACCCAGGCATTCGATCATGCGATGACGGACATTACCCCGAATGCCTGTGACAATGCCTATCGGGGTCTTGCGGGCCAGAAGCACAGGCCCTTGCTCGATATGAAGCTCAATCCAGCCTGCAAGCGACTTGGCGTCCACCAAGGGTTCGCCCATTTTAACGCGATCAACGTCAACGCCCACTTCCGCCATGCAGCCCAGCAAAGTTCGGCCGCTAGAGAGGTCCTGGGCCGTGAGATCGGCGGCGGTGATCCGTCCGAAAAGGGCGCTCGAACCTATATAAGCCTTGCCGAAGCGCGCGCTTTCTTCGCCGCGAAGCCCGTACAGCTTTAGGGTTTGCTTCGGAGTCCGGCCTTCTTCGACCAATCGAGCCAGAACCATTAGGCCCGCGACAACGCCAGCCGCCCCATCGTAGTTTCCGCCCTGAGGGACCGAATCGAGGTGCGAGCCCAATGCCAGGGACGGAAGCGTAGGGTCTTCTCCTTCCAATGTCACGACGAGGTTCGCGCCCGCGTCACGCGCGGTCTGTAGGCCAAACCCCTTCGCCTTTGCCTCTATGATGCCGAGCGCGGCGGTTTCCTGATCGCTGTACGCTAGGCGTGTGATGCCGATCCCATCGGAGGTTTGCGTGCGCAGTTCATCGAAGAGTTCTTGGGCGAGAGCATGGTCATTCGCGGACGGCGAGGAAGTTTTGGCTTTTGCTGCTGAGTCCGCTGTCATGGAGAAGCATCCACCCATGCGAGATCTGCTTCATCGGACTCTTCGATTACAACGCCGAACGTCAAATCCGAGACCCGCGGAATTTCCCTGCGAATACAAAAAGCCTTCAAGTCTTCGATGATGGTGATCATGGCGGCGGGCTGCAAAAAAGTTGCCGTACCCACCTGAACCGCCGTCGCCCCCGCCAGCATGTATTCTACTGCGTCTTCCGCGGTCGAGATGCCGCCGCAGCCAATGACGGGAATCTTTACAGCCCTGGCGCACTGAAAGACCTGCCTCACGATGATCGGCTTGATCGCCGGGCCTGACAGCCCGCCCATGAGGTTGCCGAGGCAGGGCTTGAATGTCTTCAGATCAATCGCCATCGACAGGATCGTGTTGGCGACCACAACTGCATCCGCACCAGCAGCCTCCGCGGCGCGGGCAACCTCAGCCACTTCCCGCGTGTTGGGCGTGAGCTTCACCCAAAGTGGCAGCTTTGTTGCCTCGCGGAGCTGGCGAGTGACCTTCTCCGTGGACTCGGCCCGCATCGCGAAGGCTTTGCCATCCTCCTCGATATTTGGGCAGGAGATGTTGGCTTCGATCGCGGCAATGCCTGGAATTGACAGTTCGGCCGCAAGACTAGCAAAGCCTTCCGCGGTGGGCGCCGAAATGCTCACGACAAGCGGCGTGTCATAAGCAGCGTAATAGGGCAGCGTCTTTTCTACAAAGTAGTCCACGCCTTTAGAAGGAATGCCGATCGCATTGATAAGCCCATTTGGCTGCTCGACGACTCGCGGTAGCGGATTGCCGGCCCGTAACTCGCGGGTAATGGTCTTCGTGACCACCGCCCCCAGCAGATTAAAATCCATTACCTTGTCGAGGCCCTCAGCGAAAGTCCCGGACGCAGGCATCACCGGGTTACGCAGGCGAAGCCTGCCCGCAGTGACGGAAAGGTCAACACCCTCGGCGTGCGTCATGGAAGCGCCTCCATGAGGTCGAAGACAGGGCCGTCCCAGCAGACGCGGCGATTGACGATCTCGCCATTCACATTGAAATCCCGGACGCAGCAGTAACAAAGGCCGATACCGCAGGCCATCTGCTGTTCCATCGCGACTTGGCCGGGGAGGCCGAATTCCTTGGCAAGGCGCTGCTGCACCCGCATCAGCCGGCTCGATCCGCAGGTAAAGAAGGCCTCGCAACGGCCCTCGGAGATGAGACGGCGGAGAATACGCTCCACGTTAGCGGGTCCGCTGATGGATTCCGAGTCGGTGACGGCGATGACATCGGCGCCGTGACTGCGAAAAAGTTCGTCCGAGACAATCAAATTTGGCCGCCTGGCACTGAGAATAGCGGTGACGGCGACGCTAGCTTTCCTTGCTGCCTTTGCCAGGGGCGCGAGTGTTGCAAGTCCCGCCCCGCGGCCAACGGCCACGATATGCGTCCAGGCAGGGTCGAGGGTAAAGCCAACCCCAAGCGGCCCCATGATATCCAGCCGATCGCCAGTTTTCAGAGTATCGAGCCCGAGTGTCCCGGCTCCGGTAACCTTGTAAAGGAACTCGACCTCATTCTTAGCCGGGTCCATCCCATAGATGCTCATCGGGCGGCGAAGATAAGGCTGCTTGCCCTCCGATTGCGGGCACAAAAGCTGAAAGAATTGCCCAGGCCTCGCCTGCGCGGCGATTTCACCGCAGCGAACCCTGAGATGCCGGTACTCAGGATTGACTTTCTCGTTGGCGAGCACGTCTGCAAGTTCGGCGGCTACACTCTGGCGCCAGGATGGGGCTATGGCGACAGCGTCCGGCAGCGCCGCCATGCCCTCAAATTTATTTAGCTTCCCACTCACGCAAGTGCGGCCCCGCGGCGTTCGGGGATCAGGAATGCCATGGCTATGATGTCCAAGACATAAAGCGTTGCGAGCAGGGCGATCGCCAAGTCAAAGCTGTAGGCCGCCGCGATGGCACCCACAACAATCGGACCTAATCCTCCAACCGCGCGGCCGATATTGAAGAGGACATTCTGCGCGGTGGCGCGAGCCGTTGTCGGGAAAAGCTCGCTGATGAGCGCCCCGTACCCGCCAAGCATCCCATTGACAAAGAAGCCCATCACCGCCCCGCCGACGAGAAGATGGTAGGGATCGGTCAGTCTTGAATAAACGACGACCATGATTGCAGCTCCGAGCATATAGGCGAAGAAAGTCGGGCGGCGGCCTAACCGGTCGGCAATATGGCCGAAGCAGAAGATACCGAACGCCATTCCCGCGATGGTGACCGAAGTCCATACGGCAGACTTCGTGAGGGCAAATCCGAACCGTGTCGCCAGGTAGTTCGGCAGCCAGATCATGACTCCGTAATAACCGAAGTTCTGGACGGAGCACAGGATGACCATGCCCAAGCTGAGCTTTGCCGTTTCCCAGTCTTTCACGAGAAGACCCAAAGAGGATTCTTTGGGTCTGTCCTTTGACTTCTCGACGAAGATTTCCGGCTCATGAAGGGAATGGCGTATGAAGTAGGCTAAGATCGCAGGGACGATGCCGATAGCGAACATGCCGCGCCACCCGATCAGTGGGAGCAGCACAGGAGTGACAAGCGCCGCTGCAAGAACGCCAAGTTGCCAGCCCAGTCCCACGTAGGATGATGCCCGGGCCCGCTTGCTCGGGGGCCACGCTTCGGCGACAAGCGCCATGCCAATGCCGAATTCTCCGCCAAGGCCCAAGCCTGCCATCGTTCGATAGGCCAGCAGGTCCCAGTAGCCCTGCGCAAGCCCGCAAAGCCCTGTGAATACCGCGAAGACAACGATCGTGTAGGTCAGGACGCGCACGCGCCCGATCTTATCGGACAGCATCCCAAAGCCGATCCCCCCAAGCACGGCGCCTACCAGAGTCGCGGTCACTAATGATGCCGCTTGCGGCTGCGTTAGCCCAAGATCGGCCGAGATGACCCTCAGCATGAAGCCTAGGATGAGCAGGTCGAAGCCGTCCATGGCGTAGCCGAGGGCTGCGCCTATCAACGCCTTTCGCGCTGCGCCGTCCACCTCGGTAAGTTCGGGAGGAGAAAGGGCCCCGGCGGCTGCAGTCTGAACACTGCTCATGATGAATGTCCTATTCTAATGGTTTTCCGACTGCCGGGAATGCAAAAGCGGTGCCGTAGCCGTTTGGCAAGCTACCACGACGCAGTTCTTCTTGCACTTCTGCCTTGGAAGGGGGCTCTATCTCAAAAGCTCGCCCATCCAGCCGGCACGCCT
>JBAUNL010000038.1:0-6605 GCA_049579205.1 Rhodomicrobium sp.
ATGCGATGCTATCGCCGTCATGATCTTGCCCCCGCAAACGAATCATGACCCTTCCATATAACTGCTTCGAATCCCGAGCGGAATCCCATGCGCGCGGCGACTCAATCAGTCGGATTCGGTATCACACCTCATTCTTGATCGCCTTAAGTTGGCGGCTCTCAACCGTCACCACAGCTGTTTTCCGGTATTGCGATCGATGACGCGGCCATCGAGGGTCCGCTTCAAATCCTTGCGGAAGCCGGCCGATCTGATTTTCTTTTTGGGCCGCTTGCCCGCCTCCGCTCTAATCCTTCGCGTCTTGGCCTTGATATGCGCGTCGCTGCCGAGCGAGGTGTGTGGCCTGCCATAGGTCTTGAGGCGGCTGCAGCGCCCATGCACATAGCGCTGGTTTTCGATCCTGCCCCAATCCTCCTGCCTGTCGTCCGGAAAGACATGCTTGCACATCGCGTGATCCCGGATGGCCGCGATGGCATCGCCGATGCTGAGCGGCTCGTGGCAGATGCCGCAAGGGATGACCCCGCCTTGCCGGATCACGACTTCCAGCACCCGTCTTTCGCTTAATCTGCAATGCGTCATCTCACTGAATCGATAAGATAGACCGGCTGTGCGCAGGACAGGCCGTAATCAGCGCATGCTCGCCCCTCATTCCGCCGCCTGTTGTGCCTGCGCCGGGGTGGCTTCCTGTTTAAGCTTCGCTTCGTGAAGGACCTCGTCGAGCCGCTTGGCGATGGCGATCGCCTCGGCCTTTTTCTTGGCGTGGAATTCCCTTATGCCGGTGCGATTGCGCCCATACCAGGCGGAAAGTATGTCAGGCTTGTTGCGGTTAGCCTGGATAAAGGCAAGGCAGCGATCGGCGAGCCTGCCAATGGCCACATATTCGAGCGGCGTATTGGGTCCGAAATCGAACATGATCTCTTCGCCAATGCGCTTCTGGCGCTCAAGCCGCGCCTGCTCATGGGCGAGCTTGACCGCTTCCACGGCGTCAAGGCGCGTTTCCTCGCGATGGGTCTCCGAATCCTCGTAGACCGCGCTCAAATCATCCGGCCCTTGCGCAGCGCCTGTGCCTCGGCGCATTTGGCGAGCATGAGCCTTGGCATTTTGAGCCAGCTCTCTTTTTTGGCATCGAAGCTGACCTTGCCGGTCTTTTTCCATTTGCCGCCCGGATGCTCCTCCACCCATTCTTCCCGCAGCGGCACGAACTCGCTCCAGAAGGCCTCCCCGGCGCATCGGTGCCAGCTGCCATGGGCGTGTTTCCAGACATGGGTGACCACGCGCTCGAGCCCGAGCGGGTTTAAGGGATCGGCCGGCAGGGCCGCCTCGATCCCGGCCAGCGCCTTTTGGCGATCGGTGAGCGAGGGGAGGCTGCGCGCCTTGGCGAGCTCTTGATCGCGCTCAGGCTTCAAAGGCAGATAATGATAGTGGGGCTCGTTTTCATCCGGACGGTAGCCGCCAGTACGGGCGGCAATGGCGCGCAAGCCTTCGATGCCGGTGACCAAGGTGAGCTTGCGAAAGCTCTGCTCTTTATTGTCCTTGTGGAACACAAAGGCGTAGCATTGCCGGCGCAAGGGATCGAGGCCGGTCCTGCGGCAGAGATGCATGAAGGTCCTAAACTCGTCATCATTGCACTGGGCCGCCACCGTGCGCCGGACCAGTGCGATATCGCCCGGACTGAAGTGGAGGAGCGCGGTCATCATCGCCTCCTGATCGTGACCACGAAGCCGCCATTGCAAAGCTGCGCGCCGGCGACGCTTTGGCCTGGCGGGCAGGCAAGCAATGCCTCCAAAAGCGCTTTCTCGTCGATATAAGGCTCCGGCTGCACCGGCGGCGGGGTCACCCAAAAGCGCACAGGGATGTCGGCTTCCTCGATAATAATGGCTTTCGGCTTGGCTCGGCAGAGCGACACTGTGCCGTAAGGGGTGACCTCCTTCTTAAGGCCTCCCGCCTCCATGGCCGCGGCAATGGCAGCCCGTGTTGCCTCGATGCGGCTTTTGAGCCGATCGCAACGCGCCCTGAGCGTCTGCTGATAGTCTTTGAGCGCCTTGATGGCGGCTTCGTCCGCGCCCGTCTGCTTGACCGCTTCGCCAAGGGCCTCGAATAGATTGGTCTCGCCCTCGATCGCATCATGGGTGGCCTCTTCATCATCGGCCAGATGCAGCGCACGCAGATGCACCATCAGTGTCTGGGCAGCCTCGGTCTCTTTTTTCAGCGGCATGAGGGTCATTTTTGATCTCCTTCGCAGCTTTGCTGACGGGCGGGCACATGACGCATAGCTTTCCGCAGCTATTCGCGGCCGATAACGTGGTGAAGCCATGTAACTAAATCCGTCTAATCCCCATGCCACGAGCAGGAGCACTGTTAGCGAGTGGCGATTAAGCTGAAAAATCCTTCACCGTGTTCCTTTTGCACGATATTTATACTACATCAACTGTGGCCTATAAACCAGATAAACTTGAAATGAGGGCAGATAAATCCTTGCAGACCGCGCCCCAATTGATCTAAAGCTGATCGTAGATCAAGGAACATCTACTGATGTCGGTAGACGCGTGCCTCGGCAGGGTCAGCAGTCCTGTAACTGTGCTAATGTACATACGTATTTATCGGCATTTGTGCCGGTCAGACTCTGGCGGGGAATATCGCAGCCTTTGGGCAAGACTCGAACCGGCTGTGATCAGGTGAGAAGCTTCTTTACGATGGTGCCTTTCGGAGGGAGGCACACCGCAGGTGCGCATCTGGGCCGCGAGCCAAGCGATAACGATGCGGGGCGAGCCTCAACCACAGGAGTGGCGGCGCCTTACGCTGGAAGCAGCCAGTCTTGGCTTTAAGGTTGCCTTCTCGGGAAGTGTTAGAGTTACACTTCACGGGCCAGACGGCGGGCGCCTCTTGGATCTCTCAGACATCACTTAAGGCCCGAGCATGACCGTAGGGTTTCAGGGACAACCGCACGCTCGCTGACCGTCAGCAACGGTGCTGTTGCGGCGAATATCGCCACCTGCTCGGCGATTAGGTTGCCTCAACCTTCACGCTTGCCAGCGATGGTCACGGCGGCACCACCGTGTTTGATCCGCCCAAACTCTTGCGGCGTCCCTTGCCGTCAGCACGAAACGTCTGGCCCGTGCGGCCATGACGGCAACATAACCTTGAGCTCCTGCCTTGGCATTCGCCAAGGCTCCGGCGGGCCCACAAGCTTGCACTGCGCTGGGGAGGCCCAATAGCTGCAATGTTAAATGTATTTACATCTGCCTTAGCGATGCCAAAGAGCACCGCCGCAAATCGCGTCCCCGCTGAAAGAGGGGCGCCTATCCTGGGAGCTGAACCTACCCCGAGGTGGTGAAAGGTTCAGGCTGACCCTGCCCTATGGTGAGCGGCAGGTTTGCACGCAAAATAGATCAAAACCGCGTCTATCGCAAGAGCTGAAAAGCTCTCGCAAGTAAAAAATATTGTTTACTTGATCAGTAGTGTAAGTATGTCACGCAATTAACTCAAACTGTCGATCTATTTGACAAGCCTCTGCCGGGAAAACATTTCAATGTACCATGTTCATGCGGGATATGACCCAGAACTGCCATAGATATACCTGAGTTTCTCGCCAAGAGTCCAGTCGACTACAGCTGCTGATCGACGAGCAGGAATCACGGTCCAGAGAGCGCCTGGTGCAACTTGAACCGAAACCAGTCTGGTTGGGCGCGTTAACAGGTGGACCGCCATGCTCACGCCAGGCAATGAGGGTTTTGTCAGTTCCCTCACCGGGCTGAAGTCCCAAGGACACCTCGACAAGCGCTACCGGAGACCGCGCCGTACTCACCTGCGTTCGTACCAAGCTCATGCAATTGCGCCGCGGTACTGAGAAAATAGCCTTGGTCCCCGCAGCTCAATACGCGCATCCATCGCGAGCGGCCCGCAGCCCTATGGCTGCGCTTGCGCTTTACCTGCGGAGGGGTCTCCTCCCGACGCCGTTGCAGCCTACGTATCGGGTTTTGCTTCCGGATTCGGCGGCGCTAGTTGCCTGGGCTCCTGCGTGTACTGCTCAATGATTTCAGGGTCGTCGCATACGTCTTCCGGCCGCTCGAAACCGTTACTGGGCAAGATAATAACCGCGGCTGGCTGCTGCGAAAGCCGCAATTCACCATCAGGATCGGCGTGATTTAGTTGCTGGACAGGCTTTCCGAATCCATACGCCCACAATAACCCCAAGGCCGTAATGGCATCACGATCGCTGCCGTTTCTGACAATATCGTAAGCCCTGTCCACTCCCTCTTGCAGGTGATCTAGGATTAGCTTGCGCAGCTTCGGAAGGGTCGCCGGGTGCGGCGGCCTCCCGCGCCTGTTGATGTTTGGGTCAGCTTTTTTGAAAGTCACTTACTTACTCGCCAGAAAACAACGCACGATTGCCACGATAACAATCGTCAAACTTAAGATAGCGAACTTTTGGATGGTGCGAAAGGCGATTTTAAAAAATGTTAAGGCATTCCAGTGGTATAATGCCAAAATAAGCGTCTGGCGATTACCTGCCTTATCGGTGCTGTTCTATGGACCGCCCCGTTGCTCTCTTGCAGTCAGTCGGGCTAGCTAGCGGTGCAAACCTAACGTAAGAGTCTGGTTTGGGATTCCCTTCCATCGCGAACCGTGCGAGTCGCGCCGGAATTACCTTCGAGCTCAGCGCGGCGGATCGTGCTCGTCTTGAGGCGCTTGCCGCAGATCGCAACCGGCCCCAAAAGCACGTTTGGCGGGCCAATGTTATTCTACTTACCGGCGCTGGCTGCGGCACGGCAGAAGATCATGCGGCGGACGGGCAAGGCCAAGACCTACGTCTGGCGCTGGCAGGAACGCTACATGCAGGCGGGGATTGACGGGCTGTTGAAAGACAAGACACGGCCTTCGCGCAAGCCGCCGCTTTCCAAAGAGACCGTCGCGCGGGTGGTGGAACTCACGCTCCGGCCGCCGCCCGGGGAAGTCACGCACTGGACCGCATCCACCATGGCCGAGGCTTCGGGTATTTCGGCAAGCTCGGTGCGGCGCATTTGGCGCAGCCACGGCCTTTAACCCCACCGCTTCCGGCAGTTCAAGCTGTCCAAAGACCCCAAATTCGTTGAGAAGCTTCAGGATATCGTTGGGCTCTATATGGCGCCGCCCGCACATGCGCTCGTTCTTTCCATTGATGAAAAGAGCCAAATCCAGGCTCTGGACCGCACCCAGCCCAGCTTGCCGATGAAGAAGGGCCGCTTGGGAACCATGACCCACGATTACAAGCGGCACGGCGCCACCACGCTGTTTGCGGCCCTCAACGTCCTCGATGGCACAGTCACCGGCCAAAACGTGCAGCGCCACCGCCATCAGGAGTTTCATCCGCTTCCTCAACGCCATCGAGGCAAAGGTTCCAGCCGGCAAGAAGCCTGGCTTGAGCGGCATCCGCGATGGGTTTTCCACTTCACGCCAATGTCTTGCTCCTGTCTCAATGCCGTGGAGGGCTTCTTCGCAAAACTCACGAAGCGACGGCTCAAACGAGGAGCGTTCCGCTCCCTCGTTGACCTTCAAGCCGCAATCAACCGCTTCCTCGCCGAGCACAATCAAGAGCCAAAACCTTTCGTCTGGACCAAAGACCCCGATGAGATCATCGCTGCTGTTAAGCGCGGGCACCAAACGTTAGATTCGATCCACTAGCAATCTGAGGGTCCCCTATGTGGGGCTTGGGGCGGCCAGTGCGGAAATCACTTTTACCTTCCAGCGAAATCTTTGCCCGCCCGTTGCGACGACTGAAACGGCCGGGCGAAGATGGTCGAGTTTGCACTCTCTAAGCCGGTGCAAAGATGATCGCCATCGTGCGTCATACCGATGAATGGGGTCGAGCCTAGCAATGATCGGAGGAAAAGCCGAGATAGCAACAAGGTCAAGCCGCCGCAAATGATCGAACTGGCCCCTCAAGGCCCAGTCTTGCAATGGCCGCGCCTGATCCAGCGCCCCCGGCTCTTGCTCCAGCCAACGCTGCCATCCGGTCCAGTTCGTGGGCGGCACGGATGCCTGAATAGACATTCCCGGCTGAAATCGTTCACTCGCATCCCTACCGCAGATGACAAAACCGCAAGCCTCTGGGATAGCCAATTAGGGATGGCGCTCGCCCAGCTTTGGGGGCGATACAGACCGCGTCTGGAGCGTTACCTTCAACCCCGATGGCACTCTCATCCTCACGGGATCCCGCAACTCCTTACGAACCGATATCTTCTTGATTCCTTACATAAGCAAATTCACCGCACATCAAGTTAAGTAGTTTCTATGACTAGACTGTTAGTGATTGTATAAACAACCGTGTTCTCGTTGTCAGGTCCTCCGGCCGTGGCTACGGCCGCCTCGATCGTCATACCCGGCGCATAAGGATACCCTTCAAATGCCTGACAGGCCGCCGGCACTGCTTTTTTGGAGCGTTATCGCCTTTGCCGAATTTTCAGCGCGCCTTAAGCTTTGTTCGCGCAGATCTCATCGTCAAACCCGTAGCCATCCCCGTCTGCACTGGGACAAGCTTTTCGCGAATGCTCATGAACCGTACTTGACGGAGCACCCATAAGGCCGTGTAACCGCCTGCTCCACCGTCTTGCCAGCCATAACCTCCTCGA
>JBAUNL010000039.1:0-3222 GCA_049579205.1 Rhodomicrobium sp.
GCTCTATTTTTAAACCTGATTTGCAGCGTAGCTTCGCTCTAGTCTGAGGTCTCATCATGCAAAACGCTCAACAAGCTCAATCGAAGCCTGACTTCGATGCCGGGCCGCTCTTGAATATGTATCTCGCTTCCATCGATGCCTGGAAGAAAAACTGCGACGCCTAGCTTCACGTCACGGACGAACAGCCAAGGCAGTCGAGCCGATCGGGTCAGCGTAGCACCACTTACGAAAGGCCATCCGCTCAGGCGCAAAACACTGGAGCGGATATCTTTCGCCCCATCGTCGAGCAACAAATCGAGATTTGCCGCTTTTTCGGGAAGAGATGGGAGCAATATTTGGACCTGCCGTCGGCACTGTCACGTTGCCGGTCGGCGGCAGACTTCGTGCAGCTACAGTCAGCCTTTCTGACCAAAATGGCTGCCGATTACGGCATTGAGAGCAGGCACCTTGCACAAGACTTCCAAGAGCTTCTTGCGAATTGGATGGTGGCCGCGCCGGTGTCCTTCATCCCGAAACAGCCGGCGCAGCATTGAAAACTTTCCCGGCGGCCCGACGGCCTCGTCTCCGATCTGCGATGGGGCGAGCATCATCCCGCTGCGCGGGTTTTGGTTCGTCTATAGGACGCCCGGGAGCCTGGTGTTTTCCTCTGTGAGGGAACCGAAACTTCAATCCCGGTCTTTTCAGAAGCCTAAGCTCAATTTGAAAACGCCCGGGGGTGGCAGGAAGAAATGCGCCTGCATGGCGAGGTAATTGTGATTACCGGAGCGGCTCAAGGGCTCGGCCAAAAGATGGCAGAGACTGTGGCAGGGTCGGGCAGACCAATTACTCTGCCGCAGGCCGCTGTCGCGGCCATGACCGTGACCTGGGCCGAGGAGCTGGCGCGCTACAAAATCCTGGTCGCAGGCATTGCGCCAGGCGACGCGCATGGTTGCGAGCATCAGATCCGCGACAAAATCGTTTCAGGGATCCCGCTGAGACGGTTTGCCAAACCGGAAGAGATCGCGCGGGCCGCGCTCTTCGTTCTGCAAAACGACTGTGACGATGGCCGGGTGCTCGAGATCGATGGCGGGCTGCGGCTCTGGGCGGCTGGTGCTTTCGCGGCGTTTTGCCCGGTGTCAAACGAGAGTTAGGGGTCAAGAAGCGTGGATCAGCGTGAGATCATTCTCTGTAACCCGGTCCGGACCGCAATCGGCACCTTCGACGGCAGTCTTGTGCTCGGCGCAACGGTGGTTCGCGCCATACTGAGACTTTCGAGGCTTAAGGGGCCGGATGTGTGGATGCAGCCGTGATGGGAAATGTGATCCAGGCCGGTACGCTGACAAGGCTTAGGCGTTAGTCCCATCGCCCACAATAGAAGGTATTCTCAATGGCAGACCCCGAAAATCCAACTGGGGCTTCCGTGGTGGCATCGGCCGCACGAGGGCCTTGCGCTCGCGCAGGCCACGCGGCGGATGCGGGGCTTGGCGAAGAGAAGGAGCCATTGCCATGGCCTCTGACCTGGCTCAACGATGCACTCTTGGACGCAACGCGAATCTGGTCTCCCTCTTCGCCATTCGAGTTTGATGACCACCCTCGGCAAGAAGCCGGGCCGGACCCTCAGAGACAGCCACTGGCCACGGAGGGTCCGGAAAGCATCGATGCCCCAACCAGCATCGACCGGCTGCTCCACGCGAGCATGGCGCGCTTCACGCTCGGCCTTTCGCCTTACTCGCTGTGGCTCGCCTATGCCGACTGGGCCATCCATCTTTGGGGGGCCCCGGGAAAATTGGCGCTGCTTTCGGAACGGGGCGCACGCAATACGATCCGGTATCTAACCTATCTTTCAAACCTTGCCTCCGGGACCGTCCCCCGGCCCTGCATCGAGCCCTTGCCGCAAGATCAGCGCTTCCGCAGCGAAGCTTGGCAGCAGCTGCCGTTTAATCTGATCTACCAGGCCTTTCTTTTGAACCAGCAATGGTGGCACAGCGCCACGACCGGCATTGGTGGCGTGTCGCACCACCACGAGCAGGTGGTTGCCTTCGTGACGCGGCAGCTGCTCGACACTGTCTCGCCTGTCAATTTCATTGCGACCAACCCCGAGGTCCTCGCCGACACGTTTCGTGAAGGCGGGCAGAACCTCTTGCGGGGGGCGACGAACTTCTGGGCCGATTGGGAGCGGACCGAAGGCGGCGAGCCTCCCATCGGTGCTGACGAGTTCAAGCCCGGTCAACAAGTCGCTGTGACCAAAGGCAAGGTGGTCTACCGCAACAGGCTGATCGAGCTCATCCAATATGCCCCGTCTACAAGCGAGGTCCATGCGGAACCCATACTGATCGTGCCGGCCTGGATCATGAAGTATTATATTCTCGACCTCTCTCCCGGTAACTCGCTTGTCAAATATCTGGTGGATCATGGGTACACGGTGTTCATGATCTCCTGGCACAATCCAACCGCCCAAGATCGCGATCTTGGAATGGACGATTATCTCCGGCTTGGTGTTTTGGAAGCGCTGAAAGCGGTCCAGGCGATCGTGCCGGAAGCCAAGGTAAACGCGGTTGGCTACTGTATCGGCGGCACGCTGTTATCGATCGCCGCTGCGTATCTGGCAAGAGAAAAAAACTCTGGTCTGAACTCGCTCACGCTGCTGGCGGCCCAGACCGATTTCACCGAGGCGGGCGAGCTGATGCTGTTCATTGATGACAGCCAGCTTAACTATCTCGAAGACATCATGTGGGATCAAGGCTATCTCGATACTCGCCAGATGGCCGGCACATTCCAGTTTTTGAGGTCGAGCGATCTCATCTGGTCCAAGTCCGTGCAGGAATATCTTTTGGGGCGGCGCTCGCCCATGTTCGACTTGATGGCCTGGAACGCGGATGCAACCCGCATGCCCTATCGCATGCACAGCGAATATTTGCGCCGCCTCTACCTGCATAACGATCTTTTCGAAGCGCGCTACCATGTTGATGGCAGGCTGGTCACGCTCGGCGATATCCGCGCGCCGATTTTCGCGGTCTCGACCGAACGGGACCACGTCGCGCCCTGGCATTCGGTCTATAAAATCAACCTTATCGCTGAAACCGGTGTGACCTTTGTTCTGACGCCAACGCCAGAGGATTATACCGTATCCGGTTGATTAGTTCGCCTCGTTTGGCTTTGGCCACCAATGGAAGAGCGTGCTAGCCCGGATCGCATCGCGCTGCTCGATCAGGGCGACGCAGCGCTGGCTGACAACCCTTTCGA
>JBAUNL010000040.1:0-5267 GCA_049579205.1 Rhodomicrobium sp.
GGCTAACCGCCTATTGCGAACTCAAATCTCCCCGCGACGATTGGCTTGATGACCAGCTCACTCAGGCGCCCCCCGGTAATATTGTGGGCGGCTCCCGCAAAGACCCGACCTTCAATCGGCTCGCCAGACGCGTGGAAAAAGCCGTTGGGCAGTTCGATAGGGTCAATACCGCGCACGAACTTCCCAACATTCTCGTCTTCGTGAATCACGACCCTGCAAGCCATATCAACGACCTTCGCGAAACCTCGACCGGATCGAGCAGCATCTCGGCCTTGACGCCCAAAAACACTGACGATCATGTTTACCCCGTAACGCTTCAGCGCTTCCCCTTCAGGCGTAACCTCCGCATGCTCCAGCGCCCCATTTACGGGATGAGGACAATCTTTCCATAGGCTCCCGGTTCCAGGACCGCGACATGAGCAGCAGCGGCCTCCGCGAGCAGGGAAAAGAACGCAGCACACAATCTATGTGTGCATCCCAATACGTCCTGCAAGATTTTGCCTAAAGGCCGATCTCACCCGTTTCCAATTTCACGGCCGGGAATTCGCCCATTGCTCCGAACCAGACTTCAAGCGCCTCGAGATCTCGTGCACTGATTTCACGTGCGCCTTTCGGCAATAGGCCGGCGATGACAGGGTCAATCGAGCTTGCCGCCAACCATTCCACGGCTCCGAAATTCTCGGCAGTCCAAGGCCTTGGTTCGGGCGTAATCCGCGCAATGCAGCCATAACGCTCTTTAAGACCGATGCCAGCGCAGTAGACGCTGTCGGGCGAAATAAGCTCGCTTGCGAACGTAAAGGCGAGCGCCTGTTTCGATGCCATCCAGAGCGCGAGCTTGTCAAAAATCTCCATCCGGCCGTCAGTGCCGGGAGGGAATGTGATCGCAAGACAATAGTCGCCTTCAGGTGTGGCGATGCGAAATTGCGGATCGATCTCGTCCTGAATTTTAATGATCAGCCGCGCCGCACGGCGAAGATCGGCTTCGACGAGCTCGCGAAAGTTTCGCGGGTCACGCGGCAGACGATGCATAATTCCGGCCCTAATTTCACTCGCAAAGTAGATGGGCGCCGGCTTCGCATTCGCCAACACTCAGCGTGCGAAACCCATTTTTGATGGTCGCTCGGCTACATTGGACGCGGCTTTGTAAACTGACTCTCGCGTTCGGCTCCTTGATCAAAATTCATCGCGCCACCTTGCTGACGGGTTTGCCCATCATTCCACCGCGACACAGCACCAGCGAGGTAGTGAGTAATTTTGAAATTTGGCGCGCTATGATCTAGCAAAATAGAAGAAACAAATAATCGTCTGCTGGATCGAGAATATTTAACTTAGATGGACGTATCGTCAAGTATAGCAGAAAATTATACCTTCGGGCAGTTGGCTGACAATTTTCGTTGGTTGCGTGAACCGTTTCCATATGCGCACAGCGTGCGAGTCCTTAGCCGCTGGAAACCGGATAAGCTCTTGAGCTGCACCATCATGCCGGTGGTGCTTGGCTGAGAAGGAATGACTGTCTGTTTCGGTATTCCAAAAGCTGCCAATCATCGCGGCCGCACCTGCTCCACACCCGTCACCTCTGGCTGCTCTTCTTCGCTCACAAAGCGGTACAGCACTCCCCCAATAATCCCCCCAACAATTGGGGCCAGCCAAAATAGCCACAATTGGCCAAGCGCCCAGCCCCCCACGAAAAGCGCAGGCGCTGTGCTGCGCGCCGGATTAACCGACATGTTCGTAACCGGAATGCCAACGAGATGGACCAGCGTCAAAGCAAAGCCGATGGCAAGAGGTGCAAAGCCAGCAGGAGCCTTTCCATGCGTTGCGCCCATAATGACGAAAAGGAACATCATGGTGAGCACGGCTTCTGTAACGGCGCCGGCCAGCAGCGAATAATGTCCGGGAGAGTGTTCACCATAGCCGTTTGCGGCAAAACCTTTGGCCAAATCAAAGCCCGGCGCCCCGGTGGCGATGACATAGAGAACACCCGCGGCGACGATGGCCCCTACGACCTGCGCAGCAACATAGGGAGGGATTTCCGCGATCGGGAATCGCTGCCCGGCGGCGAGGCCAAATGTTACGGCTGGATTGATGTGACACCCCGAAATATGCCCGATGGCATAGGCCATGGTGAGCAAGCTCAATCCAAAGGCAAGCGCCACGCCAACCCATCCGATGCCGAGGGCTGGAAAGGAAGCGGCAAGAACCGCGCTGCCGCAGCCTGCGAAGGTCCACCAGAACGTCCCAATGGCCTCGGCGAGATATCTTCGCATGCTTGAACTCCCATATCACGCACCGTGATTGATCATCTTCGAGGCAGCGGCAAAAGCAGATGAGTCATGGCAGCCCGGTCACTCCTGCTCAGCTCGCTGAGCGCAGCATTTCATCCTCGAAACAGCGCCGTTCCCAATCGAGGCAGAGCTTCTCGAGTTCTGCGATTTGATCCACATTGACGGCGGTGGTGATCTTCAAAGGGGCCTCCTTTAGCCAATCGGAGGCAGCCCTGACATCTCGCTTGTAACGGGCGACGCGTGTCGATACCGTCATATTTACTTCCGCACCGTCATCCGAGAGCGGCAACAGGAGCTGCGACATAGTGTGGACGGCACCGGACTCGGTCTTGAACTCAGCTATGGCAAAGACACGATGGCCGGTAGCGAAAACGCGTTCACTGACCGCACGCAACACATCGGCAGAAGGTGCAGCGACGTAAGACCCGACAAATCGCCCAGTCATGTCCCGCCCAAGTTGCTGCGCCACCGCGCTGCCAACGAGGCGGTAACGGGGCCGGTCATCAACCTTATCGACGATGGTCAGATAGGGCAGCAACAGGCGTATATCTCCAGGCTCGAGGTCACCGCGCGCTGGCATAATGCGATCTTTGCGCTTGGCCAGCCAGTAGCGGTAGAGGTCGAGGTGAAAAGACGCAGGTGCCCACATTGGCATAAGCTCTACCCTCGCAAACTTTTGTTAACGAATCTAAAAGCGCGAAAAATCCTTTCTGAATGAAGCGTTGGGCTTTGCCGTTGGTGGGCGGTGGTAAAGGGCCGGTGATATGCCCGGGCCTGAAGCCTTGAAGGGCGGTGCGGAAGGCAGCGCTGCGATAGGCGGAGCCGTTATTGGTCATGATGCGCTCCGGGATGTCGCCTTTGGCTTTGAAGAAGCCAGGGGCCTTGAGAAGAAAGCGTGGAGGGGCCTTCCTCGAGCACACGTTGATCTGGCGACAGCGGCCCAAGACATGCGGGGTCGTACCGCAGCGCTTCTATACGCACCAGCAGGCACGCACCGGCGACCGGCATGTCTATGCCGGGCGCAGCCGCTTCATTCCGGCTAATCTAGCGAGTCACTTCAGTCGTGTGAGCTGGCCGGCGGCAAACACGAAACAAGAGGTCGCGCCAGCCACGAGCTCCCGGCTCGATATTCGCGAACGGATGCGAGGCATGTGGACCAAAAGGAGCTAGCGCATACGGCTTCAGAAGACCGCTGAAACCGGGCGTCGAGACGGCCCCTTCTGGCGATCGCCTTTAAGAAAGCAGCTACCCCCGCAGTTTGGGCGGAGAACCTAAAATGAGCCTTGCAAAACCAGCAGTCTATCTCGCCGGCCCGATGGTGTTTTACAAGGACCTTTCCGTCTTTGAGCTCATGAAAGAAATTTGTGCGCATCACGGGCTTGAAGGTTTTGCGCCTTTGGACAACCAGCTTGGCCTTGAAGCTTTAGCTCCCGGCAAGCCTACAGTTACCAAAATCGTCGCGGCTGATTTCGATTTAATGGAAAAGCTGGAGGGGGCTCTTTTTTGTCTGGATCCATTCCGTCGAAGCACCGAAATGGATCCCGGCACGGCCGTAGAAATCGGCTACATGATCCGCGCCGGCAAAAGATTGGCCGGCTGGACAGCGGATAGACGCTCCTACTACGACAAAGTACGCGCTTTCTTCGGGGACGAAGGAATTGTCCGTACGGCTGCTAACAGCAGGGGCGGCACCTCCGGCAGCGATCGCGACCCCGATGGCGTTCTGATCCATTCCGATGGCTTGGTGGTGAATGGAATGGCCCAATGCGGCATTGAGCTCCACAAAGGCAAAGTCTATGCCCACGAAGATTGGCGCGCCGCCTTTGAAGCCGCCGCGATGAATTTAGCCGCCCAATTCGAACTTGCCCCTCAAGAGCCGCTCTATAGCAAAGATCGCGCTGCCGCAGCTGCCCTCGAACTTAAGTAAGCGAGGCTAAGCTCTTGTCGCTGGCCTACCGGAGTGAAACCAGCATTCTAAACCGCAACAAGCGCTTCCCCAGACGACCGGCCAGGAGCCGCGCGCCAGGACTTCGGCTTGGCGAGCAATTGTGCCATTGTCTAAATCATGCCGCGTGAATCCAAGCTTCCCGGGCATCTCCAGCCCATGCTGGCGACACTCATCGATGCGCCCTTCGATGATGCCGCTTGGGTTTTCGAAACCAAATGGGACGGCATTCGCGTGGTGACGTGCATCGAAAGCGGCAAGGTCACGCTCTATTCCCGCAACGGCAAGATCATCAGCGACCGCTACCGGCACGTGGCGAAGGCTCTCGAAAAAGTACAGCGCGGCGCCGTGCTCGATGGCGAGTTGGTGGCACTCGACGCGCAAGGCATCTCGCGCTTTCAGCTCCTGCAGAATGCCTTGCGCAGCGAAGCGAAGCTTCTCTACTGCCTCTTTGACATCATGTTTCTGGACGGCGAAGACCTGCGCAGCCTGCCGCTACCACAGCGCAAGGACCGGTTGCGAGGCCTGTTGCCCAAGGACCCGGTGCTGGCGTTCAGCGAACACCGTCCGCACTGTGGCATCAGATATTTCAAGGAGGCCGAGGAACGAGGCCTTGAGGGCATCATGGCCAAGCGCGCCGATAGCCCTTATCGCTCGGGCGAACGCAGCACCGATTGGCTCAAAATCAAGACCGCGCGCCGGCAGGAAGCCGTGATCGCGGGTTTCACCGCGCCGCGCCGCTCGCGCCCCTATTTTGGTTCCCTGGTCCTGGCCGTTCGGGACGGCGATGCCTGGCGCTATATCGGCCATGTCGGTACCGGATTCTCCCACGCCACGCTCGAGGAGCTGCACACAAGGCTTTGGCCGCTGCGCACGGACACATCCCCTTTCAGAGAGCGCGTAAAGAATGACTCAAGAGACCGCGCTTGCAACATTGATCTGCCAGCGTCATCCTACGCCATCATGCGGAGGGCGCCGCTCCTACCGCGAAGAGAACCATGGACCCGGCAAAGATGCAGTCGAGAGCTTGACCCCAA
>JBAUNL010000041.1:0-3599 GCA_049579205.1 Rhodomicrobium sp.
AGGTAGTCCGCGTAGCTGTCGGCGTCGTAAAGAAAGCCGCCATGTTCGACGAGAAGTGGTCGCGTGGATAAACTCGGCGAATAACGGCTCTGCCATCCCAATGGCGGACGGCCAAGAGTGGCTTTAAGGCTCGAAACCGCGCGCGCAATTGCAGCCCGCTCGTCGTCCTCCGTCATCAGATAGTGGCGCACAAAGCGGCTGCCGTGACAGCAGAGATCGAACTGCCCGGAGCCAATTGCCTGCGCCATTCGCGGATTGCGCTCGAGCGCTTGCGCGCAAACGTTCATCGTCGCTGCTATGCCATGATCGCGGAACAATGAAAGCAGGCGCCAAAACCCTGCGCGCGACCCATATTCGAAGAGGGTCTCGGCAACAAAGTCGCGGGTGCCGGCCGGGACCTCGCCCGGAATTCCATCCGACAGAGCGACTTCGGTTGCAGGATCGCCGTCGGGAAGGGACGGTTCCGCGCCTTCTTCGACATTGAGCACAATGACAAGGGCCAGCCTCGCTTCGCCTGGCCAACGGGGGTTAGGCGGGTTCCCACCATAGCCGACAAAATCGCGCTGGCCGTGCTCGGGGATGATCATCCTGCCGCCTGAACCTGAGACGCATACTGCTCTGCCACTGAAAGAAGCAGCTCATCGCCTCTCGGTCCGGCGATGAGCGAAAGTCCTACAGGACATCCTTGAACCGTTGCAGCGGGTAAACTTATCTGTGGCAGACGGCAAAGGCTTGCAACGCAGGTCAGAGCAAGCGTCTTTTCCCTGAATTCGACTTGCGCCGAAACAGGCGCATCCCGCAGCGGCGGCAGGTCATGGGCTGTTGGCATCACGAGGATGCCGTCATCACCAAGGAGATTAATCAATCGGGTGGTGAGTTTTTCGCGTCTGGGTATCGCTGCCGCGACGGCAGCGTGGTCAGTTGATGCTGCGAGGTGAATCCTTTCCGAGACAGCTTGGCTCAGGACTCGCCCCGGCTTCTTAGCCCAAGCCCCGAGCGTGGTCCAAAGATCGTAAAGCTGCAAAGGCCGGAAAGTATCGAGCCAGGCCGCAACACCTTCCTCGTAAAGGGTCACGCTCTGCATTGGAGAAAGAGCGGAGGCTGCTTTCAGCAGGGCGGAGCCTATCTCTGGAAGAGGGATGCCGAAAGCATCCTCTGCCAGAAGGAAGCGCGGGCGCGAGCCTTGTCCGATAGGACCGAAATAGGCTTCGCCCACACGGCGCATGATCAGGGGACTTTCGGCCAACCAGCCAAAACTGTCGAAGCTTGGCGCCATCGCCATGACACCAGCAAGCGAGATCCTGCCATGGGTCGTCCGCAAACCGTAGATGCCGCAAAAGCTGGCAGGCACCCGCACGGAACCGCCGGTATCGGTTCCGAGCGCGAAATCGCAAAGTCCGGCGGACACAGCGGAGGCGGACCCGCTTGACGACCCGCCGGGCACCCTCTGCGGAGCCTTTGGATTGATCGGTGTTCCAAAATGGGGGTTCATTCCGAACATGCCGCAAGCGACCTCATCGGTGTGGGTCTTGCCGATTAGCTTTGCCCCATTCATGAGTGGTACGAGTACCGCAGGTGCTGTCGCCGATGCCCGAACGCCGTCTCGAAGCCGGTCTGGGTTTCCGCATGCGGTCACAAAACCCTCGACGTCAAAGAGATCCTTCGCCGCAAAAGTCAGGCCCGAGAGCGGGCCATCGGTTGTGGTTCGAACCTCTGCGCGCCCATGCTCCACGAAGGCAGAACGCCGGACTTGTTCGAGGTCAAACATGGGCAGGCCTCATTCCCCGGCCTCGCGGCGAGAGCCATTGGGAAGTCCATAGGTACTCATGAACTCATCGACGAAGCCCGTTGCAGTGTCCCAATCGAAAAAGCGGAAGGCATTGCCGCGCGTCACGAACGCCGGACCCGAATAGAACATCTCATATTGCAAATGGCGGGACCCAAACTCCGAGCCGATCGCGTCCCAAGTCAGCTTCATCAATTTGACGCGGTCTTCCGAGGACATAACCCTTGAGCGCTGCGTTTTGTGAATAATCGCGTTCGTCTCCGGCGTCTCGAAGTCGGCGTAGGATGATGGCACCATGATGAGCCCGCCGCCCGCGAGCGTCCTGATCGCCTCGGCAACCTCAGGATAAGTTGTTTGCGCGATGACCTGCGCGGTGCAAAGCAGCGACCGGCCCGGCACGTAGTAGCCGTTGAAGGTCTCCCCATTGGCCTCCATCGCTACGACGAGGCCTTCGATATTGTTCACCTTCGCTGACAAAAGCCCGAGTGTCTCGCGCACTTGAGGATAGTTGATGATGTTGTTCGTCTCGGCGATCTTCCTCGCGAGCCCGAGCAGGAATTTGAGTTTCACGCTCAGCCTGACAATGCACTGATAGTTCTGAAGCACGTGAGCGCGTGTGTCATGCCACTGCGCTTGAGCCATTTTTAGATCTTTGCAGACGAAAACCCGGTCCCAAGGGATCTTTACATCGTCAAAATAGACCACGGCGTCGTTCTCATCGAACCGGGACGAGAGAGGATAATCGAAGACTGACGTCGCGCACTGCTCGTAACTACGCCGGGACATCAGTGTCAGGCCCTTGGTGGCGATGGGGACGGCAGCGGTGAAGGCATAAGCCTCGTCGCCCGCTTGAAGCGCCTGGAAGCCCGAGACGAGAAGCTCATTCGCCATTACACCGCTGGTCGCGAGCATTTTCGCACCGCGAATAGTGATGCCTTGGCTGTCCTCATCGACGACGGAAGCGACGAGATGCGTATCGGGCTGGTTGCCGGCAGACCTCGCTTTATCGGCCTGCGGATTGATGATGACGTAGGAGAGATAGAGATCGTTATCGCGGGCGTATTCGTAATAGGCCTCTAAAGCCTTTGCACGCGCGGGATCGTACTCTTGGAAGGCAGGCAGTCCCATCCGGAAGCCGGCCAGCGTCGAGGCAACGTGATCGGGCGACCGTCCAACCATGCCGCAGGTCAGCGCCGCCCATTTCTCAAGCGCCTGCCGCCGCTCAATCAATTCGCGAAGGTTGCGTGGAAGCTGCCAAGCGCGGCTCACCGGCTCGCTGCTCACGGGTGAGCGAAACGTCATCGCCTCGATGTTTTGAGGATTGGCCTGAAAATCATAAAAGCCGGCAGCCGACTTAACCGCATTCGCAAAGGCAGGGTCCGTGACCACGTTTTCGACGCGGCGTCCGTCGATATAGATACAGCGGCTATCTTGAAGGCTGGCGAGGTAAGCGCGGCCGTCTTTTACCATGACGCGTGTTCCTGCTTTTCGTGCGGGACACCGACGCCAGGCTTTTGGCCCATTGCAACCGGGGAAGGGGACAAATTAACTGCATTGAAGCCGCCCTCTTTCGGGTTCGGCTTTAGATGTACGAAGGCTAACACCATCGCATTTTTCCCGTCAAGCGGCGCCGGCAGGCTCGCACCAATTGGAGGCGCGGCTTTTGATCCCAGCTCTGCTTGTTAATGCGGCAGCCGCCTGCTGGGCTCGTTTGCGGACGTCATGCTCATCCGCCGTAACAATGGTCCGATCCCTCATCACGATCGCCCCGTCGATAAACACATCTCGGGTCTCGTGACCGAGAGCAGAGTAC
>JBAUNL010000042.1:0-8146 GCA_049579205.1 Rhodomicrobium sp.
CCTCGACCCCAGCCGGGAAGGCATTCCTGGACATGCTGGGGGTTTTTGCGGAGTTCGAGACCAACCTGCGCCGCGAACGCCAGCTTGAAGGGATCGCCCGTGCCAAAACGAATGGCGTCTACAAGGGCCGGAAGCCGAGCATCGACGTGACGCGCATCAGGGCTATGAGGGATGGTGGAATGGCTCCTGCGGCCATCGCAAGGGAGCTGAAGGTGGCCAGATCGTCGGTCTATCGGGCCTTATCTCAACCTCTGTAGCAATGGGCGTTGAACTTTGCTATGAGGCCATGCGGGAGCGGAGATCAAGGGTTATCGGTTAGAGCGCCACCTCGGTGGAGGTCACGTGGTTCAAGTCCCCGGCACGAACACGAGCTTGAGATGTTTGCAAGCAGGGCGCGGCAGGGGGCTGACTGTTTGCTTCGAAAGGGTAGAGAGGAAGAGGTCTGATCGGTGCAGAGCGCAGCGAAGGGACTGATCCTGCTGTTACTCGGCTGCTCCGTGATCGGCCTTATTCTTAGCTTCATCCTGCATCTCTCGTCGTTAGCAATCTCTCTATTTGGAACCACACCAGATGGAGTTTTGAAAGCACTTAGACTTACACCAGCAGATTTGTCATCGACCTTGCTTCCTTTGGTCTTTGGCTTGCATGGGGGGCTTTTTTTGATCTGGACGCCAATGATCTTGGAAATAATGTCATCTCGGCAACAGCGAACAAGGTCAATGGACCTTAAAGATAGCTTCAAAAGGTCAATGGTGATATTTTCCGGATGTCCTGTATGGCTGAAACATTTTACCAAGTTCCTTTATTTTTACTTTTGGCCAAACTTCCTAATTTGCGCAGGTTACTTGATGACGCATGGGAAGCAGCCAGGAACATGGGCGGGCGAGTGGGTATTTTTTTCCGCGGCATGGATGCTCGGCTACGCGGGCGGGCTGGCTGTGCTAATAACTGTTTACCGGAAGGGGTTTTCAGCTCTTAGGGAGAATTTTCAGAATAGCTCGTTCGGTCCTTGGGGATGAGGACCAAAGGTGCGCTGCGCTGCGTCGGAAGCTCCTGAAAGCATCATCCCTGAGGAAGCCCCCTGCTGCTCCGCTTCGGTTTGGTTCTCAAGGGAGCTTTGGGGGCCTCCTGAGGAGGTCTGACGTATACCGAATGCCCAAGCCAGGCGTGTAAAAAGCCTGTGCCATGTCCACACCCCCCGGGACTATTGCAGGGCGTCCCTCGGTCCTTTCGCCTTGCTGAGCAAGAGGAGTTCACTCATCCGCGCTCGGATGCCCTCAAGTTGGTTCTGGAGTTCTCTCGCCGGTTCTTCCGCTTCCGCGGACCCCAAATCCAGGTTTCTAAGTATCCCGGCTATCTCCATGAGGCGCTGTGCCAGGTCCTCCAGTTCATCCAGTCGTGCAGCCATGGTGCCCCTCGCTTTTGCTTGGGCGTAAGCTACCGGAAAGAGCGGCCTGGGACAAACCATCGCTCTCTGACCGGGATTAGAGTGGCTGACCCACATCGATCCGATTTCCGTCGGGATCGGCGAACACGAAGGCTCGGAGACCATAGTCTTTGTCCCGAAGGCCCTTGATGACGTGCAGCCCATGCTCTTGGCAAATGGCATGCCTGGGCATAAAGCGAAGGAGGTCACTTCAAAGTCCCCTAAGTCATCCACCCCTCGTTCAAGACCTGGGCAGCATTCAAGACATGGACGATCTCTGAGTCCCTGATCTGCGACATCGGCGGAGCGCCCACCAAACCTCATGCTCAGTCAACGGGATAACATCCAGTCGTCACATTGTAGATATACTGCCTTCTATGGGTCAGTCCGGAGCGATAACAAGATTAAATCTGCACAATGTTTAAGTGATTATGAAGTAATTTTAAGATGCCTTGGGATAGTTGAAGATTTTCTGCAGGATTGTATGCACCTTGATAACTTAATCTTACTTGTGATGTAACAGTTGTTAATAGGAGTATCGGTTCTAATCGCGCTGTTTTCCATTGCGTCCTAGAGATATGGCCTATCGGTTTCGCTTGTTACTTCCTGGGGGGCTGACACATTTCCGTGCCAACAGGCCGATTTGGGTCCACCCTGAGCCTAACAAACGCATCTCACCCACCAACCCAAGACCGAACCCTGGCGCCGTTATCCTTCCGGCCGAGGCGATGATTTGCTCACCGAGCAAGACACGGAAGATATTCCCCGAGAAAGCTGATCGGGCCTTTCGCCTCACCCTCGACTAACGGGCTGCTCCCGGCGCAACATCCTGTCGGCATTGCCTTCGCTCTGATCGCCATCGACAGCGAGGAATGTCCTTTGCCGAGCTCAAAAGTTCACCCCGCCAAGCTGGCCGACCCCGGCTGGGCATAACTCAAGACCAAAAGGAAAACACATGAACATCGATCTCACTCTCAAAGACAAGTTCGCAGTAAAGAACATCCGTTTCCACGATTGCATGCCCGCCGGCCAGGAACTGGTATCAATTCTGATCCCGGTTCAGCGCGGCGATGGAACCTCCTGGGAGTGGACAACAATGTACCAGGACGACTTCGTCAACCTGCTAGTGGAGGGGCTTACTCCCCATTTTTGCAAATTCGCCGGGGACAATCAGGTTTCTTTTGTAGATCCAACCAACGGTTCTAAGGTGTTCTACATAGCCCACGAGATAGCGAAAGCAGAGGCAGGTAAAGTTGTCGAGTATATCGACGGAAATCCTCTCAATCTTCGGCGTGACAATCTGCGGGTGTGCTATCCAAGCTGAAGCTATTCCCGGGCAAAAAACCGGTAACGCACTGAACTAAGCCAGGCACGGCGAGCCCGATCGTGACACTCGGGGGAAGGCTCGCCATCCTCACCCGCTCTCATGCGTCAAGAATGGGCGTGAAGGAATAATCTGCTCGCGTCTGATCCAGCCCACGGGCCTGACGGGCCAAAGCCCGGACCAGTCACAGTCGGAGGAAGGCTCGCCAATTCTTCCTTCCTGGCCCAGCCGATGGACGGCTCTGGCCTCTAGACAAAACATAGCCTCACACCTCCACGCCGAAGCCGAAAGCCCACCCTCGCTGCCAGAGCGCGCGTATGTTTGTGCGCGCGTGTCTCTGGCCAGGGCTACGGCTAATAAGGACCAAATGAACCGAACCTGCGAAATCCCGGGCTGCTACCACCGAGCAGCAACCCGCTACACCCCCTACTGCGCCCGTCATAAGGCCAACGATCACGCTTCTCGGAGCCTATGGATGACGCATTCCTTCAGCTTAAATACCATAGATCTCGGATTGCCGCTGCTGTTATGCCCCTTCCCGGGAGCAGGTGGTGTTCACGAAAGAGCTGAGCTGTGGAATTACAGCCAATAACGATCAGAGTGGACGACGCGATCACAGTGCCGGGCCTCCTGCAAGTCCCGCCAAAAGCGCAGGCTTGCTTCGTATTCGCTCATGGCGCTGGGGCGGGAATGACCCATCCATTCATGGCGGCAGTTGCTGCTGGGCTTTTCGACTTGGGCGTGGCAACGCTTCGCTATCAATTCCCGTACATGGAGCGAGGGCCCAAACGGCCAGACCCGCCAAAAATCGCGCAAGCATCCGTCCGCGCGGCGGTCAAGGAGGCGTCAAGCCTGCTGCCGGATATTGCGCTGATCGCCGGAGGGAAGTCGTTTGGCGGCCGGATGACCTCCCAGGCGCAGGCCGCGAAACCGCTTCCCAATGTGCTAGGTCTTGCCTTTCTCGGATTTCCATTGCACGGGGCGGGGCAACCTTCGCGGGAGCGCGCGGAGCATCTGTTCGGAGTTGAGATTCCGATGCTCTTCCTGCAGGGGACCCATGATGCTTTGGCGGAAGTGAATTTGATCCGCGGCGTTTGCGATGAGCTTGGCATCCGCGCAACACTGAAGCTATTCGAGGATGCCGGCCATTCCTTCAATCTGCCCGCGCGTAGCGGACGCTCGAATGCGGAGGTACTTAACGACCTGACCGGTACACTCGCGGACTGGATCAAAAGCGTGGCCCAGGCTACTCCTCAAACGCTGACTTAGGGCCATGAAGATCGCGACCTTCAACGTTAATGGTATCAACGGCAGGCTGCCCGTTCTGCTGCGCTGGTTGGAGGTGTCGCGTCCTGACATTGTCTGCCTCCAGGAGCTGAAGGCCCCCCAGGAGAAATTTCCTCGTGCCGCACTAGAGAAAGCCGGCTACGGCGCAATCTGGCATGGACAAAAAAGCTGGAACGGTGTCGCCATTCTCGCTCGCAGCGCCAAGCCAGAAGAACGTCAGCGCGATCTCCCTGGTGATCCCGAGGACATCCACAGCCGCTATATCGAAGCGGACGTCAAGGGCTGCGTGATCGGCTGCCTCTATCTGCCAAACGGCAATCCGGCGCCGGGACTGAAATTCGACTATAAGCTCCGCTGGTTCGAGAGGCTGACTGCGCACGCCGCGGAACTGGTATCGCTGCCGGTGCCGGTCGCGCTCGCTGGCGATTATAATGTCATGCCCACCGAACTCGACGTCTATAAACCTGAACGCTGGGTGGACGATGCGTTGTTCCGGCCGGAAGTGCGAAGTGCCTTTCACAGGCTTGCCGCACAGGGATGGACGGATGCCTTGCGGACGCTCCATCCGAATGAAGTCATCTACACCTTCTGGGATTATTTCCGCAATGCATGGGCGAGGAACGCAGGTCTGCGCATCGATCATGTGCTGCTCAACCCGCCTTTGGCGTCCCGCCTCATTGGCGCCGGTGTCGACCGTCAGGTGAGAGGCTGGGAAAAGGCGAGCGACCATGCTCCCGTCTAGATCGAGGTCGCCGATGCGGGGGTGTCTCGAAAAAGAGGCCGAACAACTAAAATTCCAGCTTCGCGAAATCCGCGGGGGTAGCCCGTGTAGCGTTTACCGTAAGACTGCTTAGGCGGCCTCCGCCTCGTCGACGCGGCTCTTTGAATTTTCTACTTCCCACAACCGCATCGCCTGCCGCAAAGAGGATATCGCTTTTAGGTGGTTGAGGCCCTCTATCTGAAGACGCTCCATGCGCGCATCAGGGCACTCACCCACTATGTATTTGCGGCAGAACCGGCGGAGACTTTCCTTAAATCGGGAAAGAAGATTCATAGGGTCCCCCGAATCAATTTGACCTTGAGCGAAGTTTACGGTGGAGCGTGAGGGCACTCAATCCAGAGGAGGTCTTACTTAGAACGAATCCACATGGAATCACAGCAGCCCAAGCCGCCGGGCGCCCCGCGTATGTCAAATGGTCGAAGCGGCCGCCCCATCGAGACCCTATGGGTCCATTCGGCTGAAAAGTCCATTGAAGCGCTCGGGATCCCGAAGCTGACCTTATAAAGTCTTGCAATCATATATCACTCGACATATCACTCGATATATCGTACGATACGTTTTGCGACAGACATTAAGGACAGCAAACAATGCACCTAATCCACGTCATTGGGCGTCAACGCGGCCGCCATAGGTTCAGCCACGGAGGCTTTGGCTTCATGGGCGGGCGAGGCGGCGCCGATTTTCCCTCGGGGCGCAAGCTCAGCTCAGCAGACCTGCAGCTCGTGATTTTAGCGCTTCTGGCCGAGCGGCCTGCTCACGGCTACGAACTCATCAAGACCATCGAAGAGCGCTCGGAAGGCTTCTACAGTCCAAGTCCGGGCGTGATTTACCCCGCGCTCACCTATCTTGATGAGATCGGACAAGCGAGCGTGGAGCAGGAGGGGTGGCGGAAGCTTTACAGCATAACGGCGGCGGGTCAGGCGCATCTCGCGGCCAATCGCACCACCGCTGAAGCGATTCTCGATGCTCTGTCGCGTATAGGTGGCCGGATGGACGAGGTCCGCGAGGCCTTTGCTGGTGCCGGCGATCTTGACACAGGCGCCTATGGTGAACTTCACAGAGCGCGCCATGCCGTGAAGCAGGCACTTCGGCGCAAGCGCGGGTGCGATCATAACGAGGCCCGCCGGATCGCTCAAATCCTCGACCGCGCCACGGCCGAAATTCTTGATAGCTGACGCTCTTCAACACATAGAGGTAGTAGCGCATGCAGAACAATGCCTTTCAAAGCCCGATCCCGGACCCTCATATCAATGCCGTTATCGAACGGCTGCATGCGTCGCGAAGCCGTCCGCCCCGCCTGCGAGGCCTGCGCCCCATCGTGCAATACATCGCATCGCGCACCACCGGAGACTACGATCCAGCCAAATACGCAGACTACGGCTTCTCGATCCATCCCGAGCAAGGTGCTCTCATCTACTTGCTCTGCCGTGGCATGCGCGCCGGACGCGTTGTCGACTTCGCAACGTCGATAGGGATGTCGGCGCTTTATTTCGCGGCCGCCATGCGCAATAACGGCGGCGGCACCGTGATCGGATCCGAACTCGTCCCGGCGAAAGTTGCAGCCGCGAGGCGGAACCTCGTCGATGCGGGGCTATCAAGCTTTGCAGACATTCGCGAAGGCGATGCCCGCCAAACGCTGCGAGATCTTGGCGGGTCGGTCGACTTCGCCTTGATCGACGGTTGGCCACTCGCCAGCGGGCCATCGCTAGCGCGGCAGGTGATTGAGATTGTGGCGCCCCAACTGCGTGTTGGCGGTTACGTCATGAACGACAATGGCGAGCCGGATTTTCTTGAATTTATCCGCGATCCGGCAAACGGGTTTCTGTCAATGACTTTGCCCCTCAAGGGCGGCACCGAACTCTCCGTCAAGATCGCTTGACCAAGATCCGTACCGCCATTTTTGGCGTTCCCGATCCCTGATCTCTGGATTTCATGACGACACCCCGCGCTCTCAACCCGGGGACCTTAAGTAACAGGCGGCGTCCCGTGCGTGTGGAAGCTTTCGATGGTCTTCAGCCCCCAGGCTTGCCCCTTTTTGCGGTCGTCCTCCGTCCATGTCACCGTCTGCCAATCCGGCGCGAGAATGAGCCGTGCGCCCGCGTTGGCGACTTCCACACGGTTGCCCGCCGGCTCGTAAACATACAGAAAAAAGGTTTGCTGAATGGCGTGCTTATGGGGTCCTGTTTCGATGAACACCCCGTTTTCAAGGAAGATATCGGCAGCCCGCAGCAAATACTCCCGCTGGTCCACGGCGTAGGTAACATGGTGAAAGCGCCCGCGCGAGCCAGTGTGATCGCGGGTGTAGGCGACATCGTATGACTTGTTGTTCACGGTGAACCAGCAACCGGCGGGCTCGCCGCTGTTCAGGATGATTTGTTCCGTGACGCGGCTTCCCAACGCAGCCGGGAGAAAATCGCGGATCGCGCCGACATCGGTGGCCAAAAGGTTGAAGTGATCGAGGCGGCGAACTCCCGCGCCCCGGCCATGGAAACGCTGCGCCTGGTTTTTCAGCGCGGGCGTTTCTGCGGCGGGTGGCTCATAGCGCCTTGTTTCGTAATACAGCTCGAAAAGATGGCCATCAGGATCGCGGAATAAGTAGGCAGGGCCATGCCCCAGATCGCCGTCGGTCCAGCCGATGCCTGCGCCGAGCTTCTCGATTGCTTGGACGCGCCTTTGCAAGGCTTGTGGACTGGCGCACCGATAGCCAGCGTGGCGCATTCCCGTGGTGTTTGCGGCGGTCAGTTTGAGTGTGTGAAACTCGTAATCATCAAAGGCGCGCAGATAGACGGAATCGCCTTCCCGGCCGCTCTCGGTCAGGCCAAAAATATTGACGAAGAAATCCAGGCTCGCTTCAGGCTTGTCCGTCAGCAGTTCGATATGCCCAAGATGGGCGACGTCAAAAATCGGTTCCGCCTGCATTTGTTGCATCCTGCCGTCTCAATTTATGGGCCTAGGCGCCGGAGCTGCTCTACTCCGATGATGGAGCCTTAACTCACCTAATTCCGCATCGCATGGAAGGCGTTGCTCATCCTTCCGGTTCATCCACATATTTGAGACCGGCTTTCGCAAGCGCCTCCCTCATATTGTAGATGTCCAATCCTAGTTCGCCAGATGCGAGACGGCGGCGCTTTTCCTCTTCATTGGCCGCGCGTGCATCCGCCGCTTTTATGACCGCATCCACGCTTTTTCGAGGAACGACGGCCACGCCATCATCGTCGGCGACAATGGCGTCGCCAGGGTTCACGATCGCGCCCGCGCAAACGATGGGGATGTTGACCGAGCCGGGGGTCGCTTTCACGGTCCCTTTCGCGGAAATGGCGCGCGACCA
>JBAUNL010000043.1:0-4840 GCA_049579205.1 Rhodomicrobium sp.
GCACCTCAATCCTTTCCCGTCCCTCGCACCGCATCGCCGGAATCGGGATATGCCGGACCTTTCAGAACGTGGCGCTTTTTAGCTATTTGAGCGTGCTCGACAATGTGATGACCGGCGCGCATGCTCGCGGGCGGAGCGGCTTCTTCAGCGACGCGCTTGGCTTGCCGTCCGTCCGGCAGCGCGATGCCGAGACGCAGCATTTTGCGATGAGCATCCTTCGGGACCTCGGTCTGGACGATGACGCGCACCGTCCGGTTTCAGGGCTGCCTTTCGGAACGCAAAAACGTGTTGAACTCGCCCGTGCCCTGGTGAGCCGTCCTAAACTCCTTCTGCTGGACGAGCCGGCCGGCGGCCTTAATCACGAGGAGGTTCATGCTCTCGGCGATTTAATCAAGACCTTGCAGCGCGGCCTTGGCATAACGGTTTTGCTAGTTGAGCATCACATGGGGCTGGTGATGTCCATCTCCGATCGCGTGACCGTCTTGAATTTTGGGCTGAAGATCGCAGAGGGCACACCCTCCCAAGTGCAGCGCAACCCCGCTGTCATCAATGCCTATCTCGGGGGCGCCGCGGCATGACGCCCCTCCTTTCGGTCGAAAAGCTGAATGCATTCTACGGCACCGTGCAGGCTCTTCATAATGTCTCGTTCTCAATGGCGAAAGGTGGCGTCGCCGCGCTTCTTGGAGCAAACGGGGCCGGCAAGACAACGACGCTGCGCGCGATCTCGGGAATGATCCGCCGGTCAGGATCAATCCGGTTCAAGGGCACCGCCATAGACAAAAGCTCGACGGAGCACATTGCCCGGCTGGGCGTCGCGCATGTCCCGGAAGGACGCGGAACTTTCGCGCGCCTTACCGTCGAGGAGAACTTGCGCGTTGGCGGGATCTCCAGACCAGGGCGGCGAAGCACTGTGGACGGCATGGAGCTGTGCTTTGGCTATTTTCCCATACTGAAGCGGCGTCTTAATCAACAGGCGGGAACGCTTTCTGGCGGCGAGCAGCAGATGCTTGCGGTTTCGCGCGCGCTGATGCTGCGGCCGAGCCTCATGCTTCTCGATGAACCCTCCTTCGGGCTCGCGCCGCTCATCGTGCAGGAGCTGTTCGAAATCCTGCGCACGATAAACCGGCAGGAAAAGGCCGGTCTGTTGATCGTCGAACAGAACGCCTCTCTCGCCCTTGGCATCGCTGACAAGACCTATCTTCTGGAAACGGGGCGGATCGTGCTCGAAGGATCACCGGCTGAACTCACCGCAAACGAGGGCGTACGCCAAGCCTATCTCGGATATTAGGATCCCCTGACGTGGAACTTTTTCTGCAGCAAGTGATGGCGGGACTTTCTACCGGGGCCATCTATGCTCTGATGGCGCTGGCGGTCGTCATGATCTATCAAGCCATTCATCAGCTGAATTTTGCTCAGGGCGAGATGGCGATGTTCTCGACCTTCGTGGCCTGGCAGATGCTGGAATGGGGCGTGCCGTACGCCGTCGCATTCGTGGCAACGATCCTTCTCTCCTTCGCTGCGGGAATTTTCGCTGACCGCATCATCATGGCGCCAATCCGCAACGCGCCCATCATCAGTCATGTCGTTGCCTATATCGCGCTTTTCGCCATCATCAACAGCGCGGCGGGATATATCTGGGGCTTCGAGGTGAAGCCTTTTCCGACGCCTTTCGGGACCGCGCCCTTGCTCGGCAATGGGCTTCTCAGCACGCATCAAGCGGGAATGATCGCAGTCACCTTCGCGATGCTAATGCTGCTCTTTGGCTTTTTCCGTTACACGCGATTTGGCCTTGCGATGCGGGCCGCCGCTGAAAACCCCGTTTCGGCAAGGCTTTCGGGGATCAGCGCCGGCTGGACCACTGCGCTTGGCTGGGGCATGGCCGCCGCCATCGGCGCCGTTGCCGGAATGCTGATTGCGCCAGTTGTCTTCCTCGAACCCAACATGATGCTTTCGATTTTGCTTTACGGTTTCGCAGGCGCGGTAGTGGGCGGTCTCACAAGTCCGGGCGGCGCCGTGTCCGGAGGCTTTGCGGTCGGGGTCGTGGAGAATCTTGCCGGAACCTATGTGCCGGTCGTTGGACCGGAGCTGAAATTGTCCATAGCCCTTGCGCTGATCGTGGCAATTCTGGTCGTCAAGCCGAATGGCCTGTTCGGCCGACGGACAGTACAGCGGGTCTGACTTATGGCGGTACAAGAGAATATCGGGGCCACGGCCCACCACCTTCCCTCCATCGAGCGCAAAACCGGTGTACTGGGCGGTGTTCTCTTTCTGCTCATCGTCGCTAGCGCGATTGTATTGCCTTTCACGCTCAAGAATTTTGTCGTGTTTCAGCTCACAATGGTCATGACCTATGCCATCGCGATCATCGGCCTCAATCTGTTGACCGGATTCAACGGCCAGTTTTCGCTCGGTCATAGCGCCTTCTTCGCGATCGGCGCGTACACCGCTGCGATTTTGATGAACAATTATGACGTGGGCTATTTCTGGACGCTTCCCGCCGCGGCCGTGATCGCCTTCGTGGCCGGCGCCCTTTTTGGATTGCCGGCCCTTCGCCTCGGCCCGATCTACCTTGCGCTAGCGACCTACGCCCTCGGCGTCGCGATGCCACAAGTCTTGAAACTCAGTCCGTTCGAGTACTGGACGGGCGGCGTGCAAGGCATCGTCCTCATCAAACCCGACCCGCCCTTCGGCCTGCCTGTCAATCAAGATCAATGGCTTTACCTGTTCACGCTGGCGATTGCGATCATCGCCCATCTCAGCGCGCGAAATCTCGTGAGCAGCAGGACTGGGCGAGCGCTCATGGCGATCCGTGATAACCCCATCGCCGCGCGCGCGATGGGGATCAATATCTCGCTCTATAAAACGATGACCTTCGGCGTCAGCGCGCTTTTCACGGGCGTCGCCGGCGCGCTTGCCGCCATAGCCGTGCAGTTCGTCTCGCCGGACAGCTATACGTTCGCCTTGTCGATTGGCCTTCTGGTTGGACTCGTGGTTGGAGGCTTGGCCTGGCTGCCGGGCGCTTTCATCGGTGGCGCCTTCGTCCTCTTCGTCCCAAATATCGCGGAAAGCTTCTCCAAAGGCCTTTCGGGCGCGGTCTACGGCGTCATTCTGTTCATCGTCATCTATCTCGCTCCTTTTGGAGCGGGTGGATTGTTGCATGCAGCAGTCGAGCTAACAAAAAAATGGAGGAAATAGCGATGTTTCTGCATCGACGGCATATCCTGGCCGGCGTCTGTGCCCTTGTTTTGGGTGCATCGCCTGCCTTGGCTCAAAAGAACTACGGCCCGGGCGTGACCGATACCGAGATTAAGATCGGTAACATCATGCCCTATAGCGGGCCAGCTTCTGCCTACGGCATCATTGGGAAGACGCTGGCGGCCTATTTCGGCATGATCAACGAGAAAGGCGGAATCAACGGCCGCAAAATCAACTTCATCACCTACGACGACGGCTACAACCCAGCCAAAACGGTGGAGGATGCGCGCAAGCTTGTCGAGGATGACGGCGTCGCTCTTATCCTCGCGCCTCTCGGCACACCGACCAACAGCGCGATCCACAAATACATGAATGTCAAGAAGGTGCCGCAGCTCTTCATTGCCAGTGGCGCCACCAAATGGGGCGATCCGAAGAACTACCCATGGTCAATGGGCTTTCAGCCGAATTACCAGAGCGAGGCGATCGTCTACGCGAAATACATCTTGCAACACTATCCCAATGAGAAGATCGGCGTTCTTTATCAGAACGACGACTTTGGAAAAGACTATCTCGCCGGCCTGAAAGACGGGCTCGGATCGAAGTCTTCCATGATTGTGGCTGAAGTGCCGTACGAAGTGACTGCACCCACAATCGATTCTGAAATGGTGAAGCTGAAGGCGTTGGGCACCACGCTCTTTATCAACATCACCACTCCAAAGTTTGCCGCGCAAGCCATCCGCAAAGCTGCTGAGCTGGAGTGGAAGCCCATCCACATCATGACGAACGTTTCGTCGTCCATTGGCGCGGTCCTAAAGCCGGCCGGCTTCGAGAATGCGAAGGGCATTCTTACCGCGGGCTATGTGAAGGATGCGACCGATCCAGTTCTCGCCAACGATGCAGGCGTCAAGGAATTCAAAGCGTTCGTCGAGAAGTACATTCCCAACCCGGATCTTCAGAACACCGAGTACGGCTTCGCCCTCGGACAGACCATGATGCAGGTGCTGAAACAATGCGGCGATGACCTAACGCGCGAAAACATCATGAAGCAGGCGGCAAACCTTAAGGCTTTCAAGCCTGGGGTGCTGCTGGATGGGATTACCGTCAATACCAGCCCAACGGATTACTTCCCGATCAATCGGCTGCGAATGGCGCGCTTCAACGGCGAGCGCTGGGAATATTTCGGGCCGATTATCGAGGGCAGGGCCAGCTCGTAAAGAGGAAAGTCTGTTCGTGCTCTAAAGGCGCGGTCCTTATGGCAAGCCGTTTTGGAACAGAAGGCCGAGGGCTTGGCCTCGACCTTCCGTCCTGGCTACTGAGGTCGAGAACCAGGCCGCGCCGCTGCAAGGACGCAAAAACCGAGGGGCGCTGTTCGCCGGTCTCTATTTTCGCAGCCGGAATTTTGCCGCGCACGAAGAACCAGTTTTTAAGCGTCGCGAGATCTGCATCGTCGAAGCGGATGGGATCGGTGGTGTGGGAGGGAAAGGCCGTATCTGTTTGGCCCACGCCCGACGCCTCAATCCTTGTTGCTTCAAGGTGCAACAAGGCCGCAACACTAAGCATTGTGTTCCTTTGTGTTGTAATGGCTGAAGCCTTCGGATAGCGGGTCACGTATGGGTGACCGCGCGAGTGTGCAGGCCGCGACGCA
>JBAUNL010000044.1:0-2792 GCA_049579205.1 Rhodomicrobium sp.
GTGCAAGGCTTTATATGCCTAGCCTTGCAGCTCACTTTAATTGGCTGGATACCGGCGACCATTTGGGCCTTCACGGCAATTTCCGCGCACAGCGCCGATAAGCGTACGGATAAGATCGTCCGCGCCATTCAGACCAAATAAAAACCGCGCCAACTTCTGTCCCTGCGAAAGCCGCTGCAGGCCGATAACAGGCCTCAATGTGGCCGTTGACATTGCCGGATCATTGAAGTGAAGCGGGTACGGGGGCGCAGCGAAGTACCAACCTGAAATCTCTGTCTATAGATAGTCAAAGAACGGGTCCCGCCCGATAATAAAGCTGTTCGGATGAAACAAGGCGAACGGAAAGTCCACTGACGAGATGAGGTCGTTCATGCCGGAAGAGGGCCCAAGAAACACAAGAGCGTTTTCGCCCCCAGAGTCTGTATAATAATAGCGGAACGGGTGCGCTATGGCTTCGAGAGCGTTATTGATCGCCGCAATTAAGGGGAAGGGATCAAGAAAGCTCGTTTCAAGGCCCTTCACCACAACAACTTGCCCAATACAAGCGCACCTGACTTCGCTTTCCCGATTAGGCGCACCATTTAGCGGAAGGTCTTGCGGAGTCGGGCTGCCATTGAAGGTCGCGTCGGAGATAGACACGCGTGGCTTCGAATACTCAGCCAGTGCGTCAAGAAAGGCGATATAACCACCTTTGTCGTAATATTTGGGTTCGAAATCGAAGAAGCCTTTGTGTCTCCCCAGGATGGATAACATTGCTAAAAAGAGATCGGCCTTATCTATTCCAGCCTGTAGAAGTCTGCTTATTCTGATTTTGGTCGGCTTACTCATATTACTACGAAGCAATTCCGCCGCAATCATGCGGTCGAGCAAGGCCGTCCCATCCATATTCTCGGCATCAAGCCGGAGTGCAAATCTTACCCAGGGCGCCATCTTGCCGCTTGATAGGTAGTGCATGAGACGAGGATCGTTGCCAGCCTTTAGAGCTATAAGCGTTTTAATAACCAAAGAGTTTTGATATCCGGCTTCCACTTCGGACATGAATCTAAAAACGCTATCGATAACATCGGGCCGCCCCGCTGATGGGCCAATCAACCGCAGGGCACCGATTATTGACAACTTGTCATTTACCTTAAGCGCTGGATTATCCATTAAGCCGATCAGAAATGGCAACTGGGCTACACCGCCCAATTCGGCGATGCGCTGCACGGCTCTGCCTCTTGATACTCCCCAGCCATCACCCAAGGTGGCCGAGACAATTTCCCTCGATAATTCCAACTCATTCGGCGCTTTAGCATCTTTAAGAAGATCCTGAAGCGGCCACAACTCCTGTCCATGCTGGTGTGGATTTAAAGAATTGCGGCGTGGCCACGTTGGAAGCCAGCGCCGGATTTGCGTCTCGGCAAATCTCGTAATTCTGTCAACGTCGGCCGGGCTTTTCGACTTGCGAGCGTATCCAGACAATTCAAAAACCGTGTATTGTCGGCGCTTCCGCCTGGCGCGATCGCTTTCGAACAAGAAGCTGCGTAACCCGCCGTGATATCTTCTCAGTAGCGACGCAACGTCCTCTTTACCGGGAGACCTGTAGTCCTCGCCTTTTAAAGTTAGATAACCGACAACCACGGCGAATACACATGTCATTAGAAGTAAATTGATAATTGAGAGGAGGCCGGCCGCGACGAGGTAGCCTCCGAGAGCGCCAAACAGGATCGGTGGCGCGCCTACTCGCAAGAACTCAAGCATCCTGCCTCCTTCAGGCAACACCGATTCCCGCTCGGGGCAGATTTATAAGGCGTCTCTGCGATGCGAATCAATGACCGGGCAGGATACCGCAGGACAAGTGACGTCACGATTTTGGTAGGTTTTGGTTCACAGGTGGATTGGCACAGCCTTTTTGGAAGACTGCATTAGGATCTCAAAGCCGTCTTGGCTCCGGTGGCTTTGCGAGAAGCCCGGCAGGGCAGCTTTCGACCCAACTCACCTTCTGTCTTCTCGAACCCACACCAGCATAATCGCCCTCATTGCGCTGGCCGGATATGCGCGCGGGCGCGGCGCCGTCAAGGGCGCGCTCTGCAGCTTTCCGCGAATTCACTCATGAGGGCGTCCCTTGACCGCCGCCCTTTTGCGCCCGCGCAATTCTTACGGCCACGCCAATGAGGTGCGGTAGCCCGCCCCCGAAACCAAGGTGCCGTTATACATCCCCGCGCTACGGCGCCAACTTCTCCGCATTGCCAGGAGCGGTCTTCACAATCTTCGCGCGAACCTGACCGGTGGTCGCATTGATTATGGAAACGGTATCGCCCTGCTTGTCGTATTTCGAGCACGCATTATTGGCGGCTTCTTTCCAACTGGTGCAATTTGTATTGTCTTTGATGACCCAGTTTCCGTGCCACATGACGCCCTTCGGCGTTTTGTAGAGCGCCGTGCCATCTGCTGCAAAGTAGATCACGCCTGACCCACCATGCCGGTCACAGATCCCGCCGCTGTTTCGAGATAGACCGTCTTACCGGACAGTAGGTCTTTGATTTCTGCCCCCGTCAGTTCCGCCGCCGCCGCAAAGCCGATCAAACATACTGACCCGATCGCGCCGATCAAAAAATGCTTTATGAAGCGCATGATCTTATTACCTCCCAAAAAATTTGTGACTTGAGCATAGCTATCGGACAGAAAACTATCAATCCTCCCGCGCCTTCGAGCTGTTGCGCCGCGCCCGCTCATCAAAGCGAAGAAGCTATCGCCCGAGGGCAAAAAATAAATCTATCTCGAAAATGACTTAAGCCGCGGTCGTCTTCCCG